>CAZFTZ010000051.1:0-6403 GCA_964521875.1 uncultured Cellulomonas sp.
GCAGCGTCGAAGGCGGAGCGCCGGGCGGGCTCGTCGCGGTGCGCGGACGCCCCGGCCGCCCACGCCGGGGTGCCACCACCGGGGGTCGCGGGGCGCGCCGTGCGCGGCCAGGCAGGGGCCGACGGCGACGGGTTCGAGGACGCCGGCACCGCGCCGGTCGCGCCCTGCTGGCGCAGCGCGCGGCGCGAGCCGGGGGCTGCCGGGCGTTCACCGGTGGAGGTCGTCGGGACGGCGGACGTCAGCCACTCCGGGGTGCGCGTCGGCTGCGCCCCCGCCTGGGTCTCGGCGCCCGCCTCGCGGATCTCCCGGCGGCTGCGGCGCTCTGGCGTTTCGCTCATGACAGACCTCGATACAACCCGTGCTTTCCGATGTACTGCACCACCCCGTCCGGGACGAGGTACCACACCGGCTTCCCTGCCCGGGCGCGGGCCCGGACGTCGGTGGACGAGATCGCCAGCGCGGGGATCTCGAGCACGCTGACATGGTCGCGCGGCAGACCGTCCACCGACAGGGCGTGCCCCGGCCGGGTGACCCCGACGAAGTGCGCCATCGAGAACAGCTCGTCGGCATCCTTCCACGTGAGGATCTGCGCGATCGCGTCCGCCCCGGTGATGAAGAACAGGTCGGCGTCGCCGCGCTCGGTGCGCAGGTCCCGCAACGTGTCGACGGTGTACGTCAGGCCCTGCCGGTCGATGTCCACCCGGCTGACGGTGAACCGCGGGTTGGACGCCGTGGCGATCACCGTCATGAGGTAGCGGTGCTCCGGCAGCGTCACCTCGGTGTCCTGCTTGAACGACGGCTTGCCGGTGGGGACGAACACCACCTCGTCGAGGTCGAACTCGGAGGCCACCTCGCTGGCCGCCACGAGGTGGCCGTGGTGGACGGGGTCGAACGTGCCGCCCATCACGCCCAGTCGCGGTCGGTTCATCGGGATCGGCGCGGTCGCCTCAGTGCCGCGAGCCGGCGTTGCGGAACGCGTACGTCGCCAGCAGCAGCGCGACGAGCCCGACGAAGGCGCCGATGCCGAAGACGACCGGCGGGAACGGCAGCTGGGTGGTCGCGGCCTCGGCGGCGGTCAGGGCAGCGTGCACGGTTCCTCCTCAGACGCGGTGGGATGTCCAGTCTCTCACGGCGGGGACGCGGCTCACGGACGGATGTGGCCGTCCCCGTGCACCACCCACTTGGTCGTCGTCAGCTCGGCCAGGCCCATCGGGCCGCGGGCGTGCAGCTTCTGGGTGGAGATGCCGATCTCCGCGCCGAGGCCGAGCTGCCCGCCGTCGGTGAACCGGCTCGACGCGTTGACCATGACGGCCGCGGCATCCACCTCGGCGACGAACCGGTCGGCCGCGGCGAGGTCACGGGTGCAGATCACCTCGGTGTGCCCGGAGCTCCAGGTGCGGATGTGCTCGATCGCGGTGTCGAGGTCGTCGACCACCCGCACCGCGATGTCGAGCGACAGGTACTCCGTCGCCCAGTCCTCGTCGGTCGCGGGGACCGCGTGCGCACCGGCCGGGACGTGGGCCAGTGCCCGCGCGTCACCGTGGACGGTGACGCCGGCGGCCGCCAGCGCAGTGAGGGCGGTGGGCAGGAAGTCGTCGGCCACGTCGCGGTGCACCAGCAGCGTCTCCAGGGCGTTGCACACCCCGACGCGCTGCGTCTTGCCGTTGACCAGGATCTTCACGGCCTTCGCGACGTCGGCGCCGGCGTCGACGTAGAGGTGGCAGTTGCCGACGCCGGTCTCGATCACCGGCACGCTCGCCTCCCGCACCACGGTGCGGATCAAGTCGGCGCCGCCGCGCGGGATGAGCACGTCCACCAGGCCGCGCGCGTGCATCAGCGCCACCGAGCCCTCGCGGCCCCATGAGTCGATCGACTGCACCAGGTCCGCCGGAAGCCCCTGCGCGGTCAGCGCGTCGCGCAGCACCGAGACGATCACCTCGTTGGACCGCGCTGCCGCGGTGCCGCCGCGCAGGATCACCGCGTTGCCGCTCTTCAGGGCCAGCCCCGCGGCGTCGACTGTGACGTTGGGCCGCGCCTCGTAGATCATCCCGACGACGCCCATCGGCACCCGCACCTGGCGCAGCCGCAGGCCGTTCGGCAGCGTCTGCCCGCGCACCACCTCGCCCACCGGGTCCGGCAGCCCGACGAGGTCACGCAGGGCGGTGACGATGCTGTCGATGCGCGGCCGGCTGAGGGTCAGACGGTCGACCAGCCCTTCGGCCATGCCACGGGCGCGCCCGCGGGCGACGTCGTCGGCGTTGGCGGCCAGGATGGACGGCGCGGCGACAAGCAGGTGCTCGCCGATCGCGATCAGCGCCGCGTCCTTCGTCGCGCGGGTGGCCGTCGACAGCGCGCGCGAGGCGACCTTGGCGCGCCGCGCGACGTCGAGCACGGCCTCGGACGCGTCGCTCGCCGGCGGGGCGCCGAGGACGTCGTCGAGCGCGGGGTTCGCAGCGGGAACGGTCACCGGTCCAGGGTAGCTTTCACCCGCCGTCGCACCAGGACGAGGTCGTCCCGATGGACCAGCTCGCGGTCGTAGCCGGGGCCCAGCTCGGCGCGCAGCGCGGCCGTCGACTTGCCGAGCAGGCCGGGGACCTCGTCGGACCCGTACGCGACCAGGCCGCGCGCCACGGTGACGGCGTCCGGCCCGACGATCTCCACCGGGTCGCCGGACTCGAACTCGCCCTCGACCGCGGTGACGCCCGCGGGCAGCAGCGACATCCGCCGCTCGACGACCGCGCGCACCGCGCCCGCGGCGAGCACCAGGCGGCCCCGCGGCCGGGCGGCGTGCTCGAGCCACAGCAGCCGGATCGACGTCCGCCGGCCGGTCGCGGCGAACCAGGTGCCGACGTCCTCACCGGCCAGCGCCGCCTCGGCCTGCGCCGCCGAGGTGAGCAGCACGGGGATGCCGGACCCGGTGGCGATCGCCATCGACTCCAGCTTGGTCACCATGCCGCCGGTGCCGATCGCGCTCCCCCGGCTGCTCACGTCGATGCCGTCGAGGTCTGCCGGCCCGTGCACGGTGTCGATCCGCACCGAGCCGGCGCGCTTGGGCGGGCCGGTGTAGAGGCCGTCCACGTCCGTGAGCAGCACCAGCGCGTCCGCCTGCACCAGGTGGCCGACGAGCGCGGCGAGCCGGTCGTTGTCGCCGAACCGGATCTCCTCGGTGGCCACCGCGTCGTTCTCGTTGACGACGGGGACCACGCCGAGGTCCAGCAGCCGTGCCAGGGCGCGGAACGCGTTGCGGTAGTGCCCGCGGCGTACCGTGTCGTCGGCGGTGAGCAGCACCTGGGCGACGTGCAGCCCGTGGTGGTGGAACGCGTCGGTGTAGTGCGCGATCAGCCGGCCCTGGCCCACCGACGCCGCGGCCTGCTGGGTCGCCAGGTCACGCGGGCGGGTCGCCAGCCCCAGCGGCGCCATCCCCGAAGCGATGGCGCCCGACGAGACCAGCACCACCTGCTGGCCGGCCTCCCGCCGTGCCGCGAGCACGTCGACCAGCGCCCGCAGCCGCCCGGGGTCGAGGTGGCCGTGCGGGTCGGTCAGCGACGACGAGCCGACCTTGACGACGATCCGCTGCGCCGACGGCAGCTGCTCACGGCTGACCAGGGTCGCAGCACTCACGGCCCCTATCCTGCCGCCTCACTCGTCGGGGGTGGCCCAGTGACCGGACTCGCGCTCGGTCCACAGCTCGGCACGGGCGGCGGCCTTGGCGTCCATCCGTTCCTTGAACTCCGAGCGCTTCTCACCGCGTGTCGGGCGGTCGCTCTCCCCGAGGCGCGGGTCGGTGCCGCGCGGGCCCCCCAGCAGCTCGGCGCCGGTGACCAGCGTCGGCTCCCAGTCGAACACCACCGCGTTCTCGTCAGGCCCGATGCGCACCTCGTCACCGGCCACCGCGCCCGCCTCGAGGAGCTTGTCCTCGACGCCCAGGCGCGCCAGCCGGTCCGCCAGGTACCCGACGGCCTCGTCGTTCGAGAAGTCCGTCTGCCGCACCCAGCGCTCGGGCTTGCTGCCACGCACGACGAACCACACGCCGGAGCCGTCCTCGCGGCGCGTGACGGTGAACCCGGCGTCGTCGACCGCCGCGGGCCGTAGCACGACCCGGGTCGGCGTCGTCGCTGGAGCGGCCTCGCGCGCCTGTGCGACGAGCTCGGCGAGCGCGAACGTCAGCGGACGAAGGCCCTCGTGCGTCGCCGCCGAGACCTCGAACACCGGCAGCCCGCGCTCCAGCAGCTGCGGGCGCACCAGGTCCGCCAGCTCGCGGGCGTCCGGCACGTCCACCTTGTTGAGCACGACGACGCGCGGCCGCTCCATGAGCGGCACCCGGCCACCCTCGATCTCCAGGTCGCCCGCGTAGGCCGCGAGCTCGGACTCGATGACGTCGAGGTCGGTCAGTGGGTCGCGGCCCGGCTCGAGCGTGGCGCAGTCGAGCACGTGGACCACCACCGCGCACCGCTCGATGTGGCGCAGGAACTCCAGCCCGAGGCCTTTGCCCTGCGACGCGCCCGGGATCAGGCCCGGCACGTCGGCGACGGTGTAGCGCGCCTCGGCCGCCTGGACCACGCCGAGGTTGGGCACCAGCGTGGTGAACGGGTAGTCGGCGATCTTGGGACGGGCCGCGGACATCGCGGCGACCAGCGACGACTTTCCGGCGCTGGGGAAGCCGACGAGCGCGACGTCGGCGATCGACTTCAGCTCGAGGACGACGTCGAGCGTCTCCCCCGGCTCGCCGAGCAGCGCGAACCCGGGCGCCTTGCGCCGGGCGCTGGCCAGCGCGGCGTTGCCCAGGCCGCCACGGCCGCCGGCCGCGACGACGAACCGTGTGCCGACGCCGACGAGGTCCGCCAGCACCTCGCCGTCGGTCGTCTTGACCACGGTGCCGTCCGGCACGCCGATCACCAGGTCCGCCGCGGTGGCGCCGTCGCGCATGTCACCCAGGCCCTGGGTGCCGCCCTGGGCGTGCCGGTGCGGTTGGTGCTGCAGGTCCAGCAGCGTCGTCACCTGCGACGACACCTCGAGGATCACCGAGCCGCCGTGGCCGCCGTTGCCACCGTCCGGGCCGGCGAGCGGCTTGAACTTCTCGCGGTGGATGGAGACGCAGCCGTTGCCACCGTCACCACCCGCGGCGTGCAGCACGACGCGGTCGACGAAGGTCGCCATGTGCCCCTCCCTCCGGAGGATCGATCGTGACACGACGAAGGGGCGCACCGCGCGGTGCGCCCCTTCGCGTGGAAGAACGGGTGTCAGGCCTGCTCGACGACGTCGATGACCTTGCGGCCCCGGCGGGTGCCGAACTGCACCGCGCCGGCGGCCAGCGCGAACAGCGTGTCGTCCCCGCCGCGGCCGACGTTGTTGCCGGGGTGGAAGTGGGTGCCGTGCTGCCGGACGATGATCTCGCCCGCCTTGACGACCTGCCCGCCGAACCGCTTGACGCCGAGGCGCTGCGCGTTCGAGTCCCGACCGTTGCGCGACGAGCTCGCGCCCTTCTTGTGTGCCATGTCGAACTCTCCTGGATCCGTTCAGCCCTGGGAGGGCTCAGCCGATGGCGGTGACCTTGAGGCGGGTCAGGTCCTGACGGTGGCCCTGACGACGCCGGTAGCCGGACTTGTTCTTGTAGCGCAGGATCGCGATCTTCGGGCCGCGCTCGTCGCGCACGACCTCGGCGGACACGGTCACCTTGGCGAGGGCGGCGGCGTCGGTGGTGACCTTCTCGCCGTCGACCAGCAGGAGCGCGGGGAGCGTGACGGACTCGCCGGGGGTCGCCTGGAGGCGGTCGACCACGACGATGTCGCCCACGGCGACCTTCTCCTGACGGCCGCCCGCCTTGACGATCGCGTACACCACGTTGCTGCTCATCTCTGCTCGAAGTCCTGCATCCGGCTCTGCTCCACGCCCGCGCACGACGAGTCTTCGTCGGCGAACTGGGTCGGTCGGGGCATGCCTCAACGGCGCGACGCGCCGACCGTCCAGGGTACGGACCCGACGGGTCCCGGTCAAACCGCCCTAGACCTCGTCGGGCTCCTCCCCGACCGCGTCGTCGCCCTCGTCCTGGCCCTCGTCCCGGTCGAACAGCGTCGGGTCGACCGGCGCGAGGCCGAGCTCGCTCTCCTCGTCGGCCGTGTCCCCGGTCTCGTCGGCCACGGCTTCGTCGAGCGTTGCGTCGTCGGCCGGGTACTCGTCGGACGAAGCCTCGTCGGCCGCCGCCGAGGCGGCGATCTGCGCCAGCGAGGCGAGCGCGGCCTCGTCGGGCTCGGACGTCGCGGGACGGTCGCCGACCGGCAGGTGCGCTGCCAGCTCGGCGAGCACGTCGAGCGCCCGGAACTCCTCCGCCGGCGCCTCGGACGCCGTCGCGACCTCGAGACCCTGCACGGGGACCTCGCGCTGGTGCTCGGGATTCGCCTCGTGC
>CAZFTZ010000052.1:0-7314 GCA_964521875.1 uncultured Cellulomonas sp.
GTCCGGGGTCGAAGAACGCCAGCCCCGGGCGGTGCGCCAGGTGGTCGCCCACCGCCAGCCGGCCGAGGGTGCCCGGGCCGAGCCGGGCGAGGCTGCCCTCGTAGGTGTCGAGGAACCCGAACACCGCGCCGCCGGAGACCAGCACGAGCGTCGAGTAGACGACCGTCTCGCCGGCGAGCAGCTCGAGGGTCAGCACGTCACGGCGCGGGGTGAACGCGGCGACGACGTCGCGGAACCAGGACTCCTCGGCGGGGTCGAGCCGCAGCGCCGCGCCGCCCGCCTCGCGGTCCGCCTTCCAGCCGGACATCTGCAGGTCGAGGAACCGCTCGACCGCCGCGGGGTAGCCGGAGGCGTCGCGCACGACGAGCGGCCCGCCGGCCTCCCGCTCCAGCGCCCGGCCCGCCTGGCGGAACTTGCCGCGCGCCTTGGCGGCCAGGTGCTCGGGGTCGACGACGGCCGGCCAGTGCGTCCCGGTCGGGCTCTGGCCGCCTGCCCGCGACAGCGCGTACGCCTCGCTGCGGGTCCGGCGCGTCTCCACCGCGATCCGTCCCACCGACTCCAGCCGCGACAGCGCCGTCCCGAGCGGCCCGCCGAGCGGCAGCGCGGTCAGCTCGAGGAAGCCCGGCAGATGCGCCGCCTCGACGCCGTCCAGCAGGGTGCCGAGGGCCTCGACCGTGTGCTCCGGGGCGACGAGCGGGTGCCGACGGTCGGCGTAGACGCTCATGAACCGGCCCTCGGTGGTCAGACCGGTCAGCGGGAAGCCGCGCCACACCGGCGCCCGCGTCAGCGCGACGACGGCCTCCCAGTCGTCGCCGTCCTCCACCGCGACGAGGGTGACGTCGGCAGCCCTGTCGCCGAAGTCGCGCGCCGGCAGCAGGAAGCGCGGGTCGAGGCAGGCGTTCGGCTCGACGGCGCGGTCCGCCAGCCGCTGCCAGCGGTCGGCGTCCGTGGCGGTGACGCCGGCCAGCGGCAAGGTCCTCGCGCGCATGTCACCCTTCCCGCCGGCGGTGGTGTGCCCGATTGTCACAGCCATGGGGCGCCGGTGGAACCGCCCGCCGGGCATTCACCCGCCGGTCAGCGGTCCAGGCCGAGGTCCGCGTACACCGCCTCGTAGCCCTCGACGACCCGCGCCCAGGTGTACGCCCGGACCGTCACGGCGCCTGCGGCAGCCAGCCGCCGGGCGAGCTCGTCGTCGGCGGTGACGCGGTGCAGTGCGTCCGCGAGCACGGGCGTGTCGCCGGGGTCGACGACGAGTCCGTCGACGCCGTCGGTGACGAAGTCCGCCGGCCCGCCGTGCGACGTCGCGACCACCGGGACCCCGGCCCGCCAGCCCTCGAGGACGACGATCCCGAACGCCTCGACCCGGCTGGGCACGACGAGCGCCGCCGCGCCCGCCATCGTCGCCACCACCTCGCCGCGACTGAGCCGGCCGGTGAAGTGCACCCGGTCGGCCACGCCGAGGTGGTCGGCCTGGCCACGCAGCAGGCCGAGTCCCGGGCCGTCGCCGCCGAGGACCAGCGCGACGCCCGGCAGCTCGGCCTCCGCGAAGGCCGAGATCAGCATGTCGAAGCCCTTGGGACGCACCGCGCGACCGACGGCCAGCAGGTAGCGGCCGGGCAGCCCCGCGGGCGGCGCGCCGGCCGGCTCGTCGAGGTCGACACCGTTGGCGACGACGACGCCTCGCCCGGTGGCCAGGCCGAACCGCGCCTCCAGGTCTCGCACCGTGTACGCGGAGCACGCCGTCACCGCGTCCGCGCGCGCCAGCGCGCGGACGAGCGAGCCCCGCAGCAGCGCCGAGCGGTCGAACGACTCGTCGGCGTCCATGAACGTCTCGCCGTGCGACGTCACGACGAGCCGGCGTCGCGCCAGACGGGCCAGCGCCGACGCCCAGGGCCCGTTGGGGCCGAAGCACTGGACGTGGATGACGTCGGGCCGGTCGGCGACCAGGGCGTGCAACCAGCGGGCGGCGGCGACCGCGCCGCGCGGCAGGAACCGCAGGATGCCGCCGGGGGAACGGTTCGGCAGCGGAGTCGGCAGGTACCGCACCGGAACGCCGTCGACCTCGCGCAGCGGGGTGTCGCCCTGGTCGACGCTCCACACCACGACGTCCCAGCCGCGATCGCGCAGCCCGGCCGCGACGTGGCGCACGTGCTCCTCGACGCCGCCGACCCGCGGGGCGAAGGAGCTGGCGACGAGCGCGACGCGAGTCATCGGCGGCCATGCTAGGCGCGCACGACACAATGAGCCCGTGCCCCGCCTGGTCCTCGCCACGCTGGCCTCCGGCGTGCCGATGGGCCAGCAGGTGTACGAGCGCGAGCTCACCGCCCGTGCGCCCGCCGCGCTGGACGGCGCGGCCACGGTGGTCTCGTCGGTCACCCGCAGCCTGCGCTCGCCGCTGCCGGGCGACCGCCGGCTGCCGAGCTGGGTGCTGTCGCAAGCGCCGACGGGCGTGCGCCGGGCGGTCGGTGCCGTGCTCTACGGCCGGGCGGACGTGGTGCACCGGATGGGCCTGTCGCTGCCGCCGGCGCGCGTCCCCGAGATCGTCACGGTGCACGACACCGTCGCCTGGCGGTTCCCCGACGAGGGCACGCCCGAGCCGTTCGCCGCGGCCGAGGTGCACCGTGCCCGCGCGGTGGTCTCCGTCTCGCGGTTCGCCGCCGACGACGTCGCCGAGCGGCTGGGCCTGGACCACGTGCACGCGATCCCCAACGGCGTCGACCCACGCTTCTTCGACGCCGCCCCGCTCGACCCCGGCACCCTGGCCACGCTGGGCGTCACCGGACGTTACGTGCTGCACGCCGGCGGCTCCACGCAGCGCAAGAACCTCGAGGGCCTGGCTGCCGCCTGGCCGGCGGTCCGTTCGGCGCACCCCGACGTCACGCTGGTGCTCTCCGGTCCGCCGTCGCAGCGTCGCGACCGGCTGTTCGGCGCGCTGCCGGGCGCGGTCCGCGTCGGGCGGGTGCCCGACGAGCTCGTCCCCGGCCTCGTCGCGGGAGCGGCCGCCGTCGTCGTGCCCTCGTTGTACGAAGGGTTCGGGCTGCCCGCGCTCGAGGCGATGGCGGCCGGCGTGCCGCTGGTCGCCGCGAACCGCTCGTCGCTGCCGGAGGTGTGCGGCGACGCCGCGACGCTCGTCGAGCCCGACGGTCCGGCGATCGCGGACGGCCTGGTGCACGCGCTGTCGGGCTCGTCGCAGGTCGCCGCGGCGGTCGCCCGGGGTCGCGAGCGCGCCTCCGGGTTCACCTGGGACGCCAGCGCCGCCGCCCATGCCGCCGTGTGGCGCTCCGTGCTGGCGGGAGACTGAGCCCGTGCGCCTGACCGCCTACGTGCTCGCCGCCGACCCCGCGTACCTCGCGGAGAGCCTGCGCGCCTACTATCCGCACGTCGAGCGGATCGTCGTCTCCTACGACGAGACCTCGACCTCGTGGACGGGCACGCCGCTGCCGGTCGAGGAGTGCCTGGCCCTGGTGCGGTCGGTGGACACCGACGGCAAGTGCGTGCTCGCGCCCGGAGGGTTCGCGCGCCTGGACCACGGGCCGTTCGAGAACGAGACGTTCCAGCGGCAGGTCGCGCTCGACCAGGCGTCCGAGGGCGCCGACTGGGTGCTCCAGCTCGACACCGACGAGGTGATGGCCTCCCCGGCGCGCTTCCTCGGCGCGCTGCGGGCGGCCGACGAGGCGGGAGCCGGCGGCCTGGAGTACCCGTCCCGCTGGCTGTACGCGCGCGTCGGGCCAGGCAGGTTCCTCGAGGCCTCGACGCGCTTCGGCCGGTCGACCGCCAGCTTTCCCGGCTCGCTGGCGGTGCGCGCCGGGACCACGCTGCGGCAGGCGCGCCAGGCGGACGTGCCGCTGTACCGGGTGGACGTGCGGCCGTGGAACACCGACCCGCACCACCCGGCGGACGCCGTCGTGCACCAGGTGGTGCCGCTGCGCGAGGCCGTCGTCCACTACAGCTGGGTGCGCTCCGACGACCAGATGCGCCGCAAGTTCGGCTGGTCCGGGCACGCCGACCGCTACAGCGAGCCGGCGGTCTACCGGAAGTGGGCGTGGCGCTCCGCGCACCCGCTGCTCACGGTGGCGTCCAACCCGTTGCGCGGCGCGGAGTGGTTCCGGTTCGCCCGGATCGTGGAACCCACCTGACCGCATCGTGAGCGGGTGAATCCGCGCGAAACGGCGGTGGGCCGGGCGGATTTCGCCCGGTTGGGCGGAGATCGCACCGGTTGTCCCGGTTAGCCTTCCTAGGTGCAGACCACCGGTGAGCCCGCGATCCGCGTCAGCGGGCTCGGGAAGACCTACCGCATCGGATCGAACGGCGAACGGCCGTCGACCGCTGCCGAGGCGTTCCTCAAGTGGGCGCGCAACCCGACGCAGCGCAACTGGACCACCTTCGACGCGCTCGACGACGTCACCTTCGACGTGCCGGAGGGCGAGGCGCTCGGCATCGTCGGGCGCAACGGCGCCGGGAAGTCCACGCTGCTCAAGCTCCTCACCCGGGTGACGTCACCGACGCGTGGCCGGATCGAGATGAACGGCCGGATCGGCTCGCTGCTCGAGGTCGGCACCGGGTTCCACCCGGAGCTGACCGGCAAGGAGAACATCTACCTCAACGGGTCGATCCTCGGGATGACCCGTGCGGAGATCACCAAGCGGTACGACGAGATCGTCGCCTTCTCCGGCGTCGAGAAGTTCCTCAGCACCCCGGTGAAGCGCTACTCCTCCGGCATGTTCGTGCGGCTGGCGTTCTCCGTCGCGGCGCACCTGGACACCGAGATCCTCGCGATCGACGAGGTGCTGTCCGTCGGCGACGCGGAGTTCCAGCGCCGGTCGATCGCCAAGATGCGCGAGGCCGCGCAGGGCGGGCGCACCGTGCTCTACGTCAGCCACCAGCTCCAGACGGTGCAGTCGCTGTGCACGTCGGCGATCCTGCTGGACCGGGGCCGGCTGGTGCACGCCGGCTCGGTCGACTCGACGCTGGAGGCGTACCGGGACAGCTTCGAGAGCTTCTCGGTCGCGCAGTCCGACCCGGCCTCCCGCCCGGGCAACGGGGCGCTGCGGCTGACGGGCGTGCGGATGGAGGACGAGTTCGTCAAGTCCTCCCAGCCCGTCACCGTGGAGTTCGAGGTGGGTCGCAACCCGCACCTGATCGGCACCTACTTCGTCTCCGCGCACATCACCAACGACCAGGGCACCGTCATCGCGCAGTGCGACTCGCGGCTCGTCGGCACGTGGTTCGACCCGGAGCAGGAGCAGAAGGGCCGGCTGGTGATCCGCGACCTGTGGCTCAAGCCGGGGCAGTACACCGTGGACATGTACCTCTGCCAGGCCGGTGTGCTCGACGCCTGGGAGGGCGCGTGGCGGTTCGAGGTGCTGCCGGACCTGCCGTACCCCGAGTACACCGAGGAGTCCGCGACGCGCGACGGCCTCGTCTTCGTCGACTTCGACTACGAGGGGGTGTGACGTGACGCAGACCGTCATCACCCCGCCGCAGCGCATCGACCTGCCGCGCTGGGGCGAGCTGTGGGGCTCCCGCGAGGTCGCCGTCCGGCTGGCGCAGCGCGACCTGATCGTCCGCTACCGGCAGACGATCCTCGGCGTCGGCTGGGTGCTGCTGCAGCCGCTGGTCAGCGCCGGCGTGTTCACCATCGTGTTCGGCGGCGTCGCCAAGCTGCAGGGGCCGGAGGGCATCCCCTACTTCGTGTTCAGCCTGGCCGGCATGCTGGCGTGGAACCTGTTCAACGGTTCACTGGGCCGGGTGTCCGGCTCGATGGTCGGCAACGGGTCGCTGATCCAGAAGGTCTACTTCCCCCGGCTGCTGGTGCCGCTGTCCAGCCTGGCGTCGCTGCTCATCGACTTCGCCGTCGCGCTCGTCCTGACCGTCGTGCTGCTGGTGGTCTTCCGGATCAACCCCGGCTGGCCGGTGCTGCTGCTGCCGGTGTGGGTCCTGCTGGCGCTCGCCCTCGGCACCGGGATCGGGGCGGCCGCGGCCGCCTACATGGTGAAGTACCGCGACGTCGGCTACGTGCTGCCGTGGTTCACCCAGGTGCTGCTGTACGCCAGCCCGGTCGCCTACACCCTGGCCACCGTGCCGGAGCGGCTGCGCTGGATCTTCGAGATCAACCCGGTCACCTGGCTGCTGGAGTCGTTCCGCTGGTCGCTGCTCGGCACCGACGCACCGCCGGTGTGGCAGATCGCCGGGCTGGTCGCCGTCACCCTCGTCGTGCTCCTGCTCGGCACGCTGATCTTCCAGCGCAACGAGCGCGAGTTCGCGGACTACATCTGAGGCCGCGATGGGGTTGACCGCCAGCGTCGTCGTCATCACCTACGCCCGGCCCGACTACGTCCAGGAGTGCCTGACCCACCTGCGCGCCTCGCGCACCGCGCCCCTCGAGGTGATCGTCGTCGACGGCTCGCCCGACGACCGCACGGCGCGGCTGCTGGCCGACGAGTTCGGCGAGGCGAGGCTCATCCGGCACCACCTGGGCCGCGGCACCATGCCGGAGTCACGCCAGCTCGGCTTCGCCGCCGCCACCGGCGACGTCGTGGCGTTCATCGACGACGACGCGTACGTCTACCCCGACTGGCTCGACGAGATCCTCGGGCCGTACGACGACCCGGCCGTGGTCGGTGTCGGCGGCCGCGCGGTCAACGGCATCCCCGGCGAGGAGCACGAGGGGCTGGGCCGGATTGGCCGGCTGCTGCCCAACGGCGACCTCACCGGCTTCTTCGGCGCCGACCCGGGCCGCGAGCTGGAGGTGGACCACCTGCTCGGCGCGACGATGTCCTTCCGGCGCGCGACGCTCGCCGCGCTGGGCGGCATCCGCGGCCGCTACCCCGGCACCTGCCTGTGCGAGGAGTCGGACATCTCGCTGCGGCTGCGCGCCGCCGGTGGCCGGCTGGTGTTCAACCCGCGCGCGGTGGTGCGGCACGTCGCCGCGCCCTACACCACGGGTGGCCAGCGGTTCGACCGCCGCTACCTCTACTACGCCCGCCGCAACCACGTGGTGCTGCTCGCCCGCGTCTACGGCTGGCGCTCGCCGTTGGTGCGTCGCTACGCCTGGACCACGGTGCGCGCCCAGGCCCACTACGCCCGGATCGCCCGCGACCGGCTGCTGCGGCCGCACGACGACGGCCGGCCCCGGTCGGCGCGCGAGCGTGCGCGGTTCGTGCTGCCGCTGACACGGTCGGCCGTCGAGGTCGCGGGCCTGGTGGCAGGCTTCCCCGCCGCGGCCGCGGCACGCCGGCACGACCGTGCGGCCGGCGTGGCGACGCCGTGACCGGCCCGCGGCGCCTGGTCCACGTCCTGACGCCGGGCGACCAC
>CAZFTZ010000053.1:0-7576 GCA_964521875.1 uncultured Cellulomonas sp.
GATGCCCAGCCGGTCCGCCTGCGACCAGTCCCGGGGCTTGTACTCGTACTTCTCGTTGTCGACCTGTTCCTCGACACCGGGCCGCGGGATGTGCTCGACGAGCTCGTAGCCGGAGTACATGCCCCAGCTCGGCGAGCCGAGCGCCGCGAGCACGGCGCGCACCGCGAACCCGCCCAGGCCGGTGGCCTGCAGGTAGGGCGGGAGGATGTCGTGCGTCGTCGGCCAGAAGCTGGGGCGCAGCCAGGCCGCCTGGTCGCCCGCGACCGTGGCGAGGTACTCCTCGAGCTCCTCCTTGGTGTTGCGCCACGTGAAGTACGTGTACGACTGGTGGAACCCGACCTTCGCGAGCGTCAGCATCATCGCCGGGCGGGTGAACGCCTCGGACAGGAACAGCACGTCGGGGTGGGCCTCGCGGACGGACGTCAGCAGCCGGTCCCAGAACGGCAGCGGCTTGGTGTGCGGGTTGTCGACGCGGAACGCCGTGACGCCGTGGGAGATCCACAGCTCGACGATGCGGCGGATCTCGGCGTAGATGCCCTCGGGGTCGTGGTCGAAGTTGAGCGGGTAGATGTCCTGGTACTTCTTCGGTGGGTTCTCCGCGTACGCGATCGTCCCGTCCGCGCGGCGGGAGAACCACTCGGGGTGCTGCGTCACCCAGGGGTGGTCGGGGGAGCACTGCAGCGCCAGGTCGAGGGCCACCTCGAGCCCGGCAGCGCGGGCCTGACCGACGAAGAAGTCGAAGTCGCCGAACGTGCCGAGACCCGGCTCGATCGCGTCGTGCCCGCCGTCCGGCGAGCCGATCGCGTACGGCGAGCCAGGGTCGCCGGGGGCGGCGTCGAGCGCGTTGTTGCGGCCCTTGCGGAAGGTCGTGCCGATCGGGTGGATCGGCGTGAGGTAGACGACGTCGAAGCCCATCCCAGCGATCCGCGGCAGCTCCCCGGCCGCGGACCGCAGCGTGCCGGACACCCACTCGCCCGTGACCGGGTGGCGATGCGCGCCGTGCGAGCGGGGGAACATCTCGTACCAGGCGCCGGCGAGGGCCAGCGGCCGGTCGACGAGCAGCGGGTAGTCCCGCGACGGCGAGACGAGGTCGCGCAGCGGGGTGCGGCCCAGGGCGGCGACGACCTCGTCGGACAGCCCTGCCGCCAGGCGCTCTTCCGGGGACCCGTGCTCGTCGGCCACCGCCGCGGCGGCGGCGCGCAGCGTCACGGCGTCGCCGGCCGGGACCTCGGGGCGCTCCGCGGCGCGGGTGAGCAGGCGGGTGCCCTCGGTGAGAACCAGGGCGACGTCGATGCCGGCATGGATCTTGATGCGGGCGTCGTGGGACCACGTGCCGTACGGGTCGCTCCAGCCCTCGACGCGGAACGTCCACGGACCCGTCGCGTCCGGCACCACCCAGCCCTCGTAGCGGTCGAGGCCCGGCGCGATCTCGGCCATCCGCACCCGCTGGTGCACCGTGCCGTCGGGGCGCAGCAGGACCGCCGACGCGCCGAACGCGTCGTGGCCCTCGCGGAACACCGTCGCGCGGATCGGGATCGCCTCGCCCACGGTGGCCTTTGCCGGGTAGCGGCCCTCCTCGGCGACCGGTGAGACGTCGAGGACGGGGATGCGGCCGACACGCTCGGCAGGGAAGCCGGGAAGGGAGGGCTGCGCCGGTCGCGTCGTCGCGCCGGTGACCGGGGACTCGCCGATGGCCG
Organism: uncultured Cellulomonas sp.; assembly: GCA_964521875.1. GTDB lineage: Bacteria > Actinomycetota > Actinomycetes > Actinomycetales > Cellulomonadaceae > Cellulomonas. Next base: position 1,698 of record CAZFTZ010000053.1, read on the forward strand.
ACGAGCGCTTCGACAGGGTCGCCACGATGCCGAACCTATCCGGCGGTCGGCGCGTGGGCCATCTGCAACACCGTCACCCGACGAGCGCGCGGCCGGCTGTGCGGCCGGTGAAGAGGCACCCGCCGAGGAACGTCCCCTCCAGCGCACGGTGCCCGTGCACGCCGCCACCGCCGAAGCCTGACGCCTCGCCGGCCGCCCACAGGCCGGGCAGCACCTCGCCGGACGGGCGCAGCACGCGCCCGGAGGTGTCGGTGTGCAGGCCGCCGAGGGTCTTGCGGGTGAGGACCGACAGCCGGACCGCGACGAGCGGTCCGTGCGTCGCATCGAGCAGGCGGTGCGGTGCGGCGACCCGGATCAGGCGGTCGACGTGGTAGTGCCGGGCCGCCGTCGTCGCGACGACCTGCGGGTCCTTGCCGAGTCCGGTGGCCACCTGCTCGTCGCGCGCCTCGATCGTCGCCCGGAGCGCGGCCGGGTCGATGCGGTCGTCGCCGGACAGGGCGTTCATCGCGGCGGCCAACGCCTCCGGGGTGTCGGCCTGCAGGAACTCGGGCGAGAGCTGCGCGAACGCCTCGACCGGGCCGACGGCGCCGGGGCGCAGTCGGTCGAGGAGCAGCGGGATGTCACGGCCCGTGAGGTCGGGGTTCTGCTCGGAGCCGGACAGGGCGAACTCGCGGCCGAGGATCGTCCTGTCGAGGACGAACCACGAGTGGTCGTCGCCGCGGCCGGTGACGTGGGTGAGCGCGCCGAGGGCGTCGAAGCCGGGGAACAGCGGCGGCGGTAGGCGGTTGCCGTCGGCGTCGAGCCAGAGCGACGACGGCCCGGGCAGGATGCGGATGCCGTGGTTGGTCCACACCGGCGAATGGTCGGCGACGCCCTCCGGGTAGTGCCACATCCGGTCCTCGTGGACCACGGCGGCTCCCGCGTCGTGGGCCAGGGCGATGCCCGAGCCGTCGACGTGGTCCGGCACGCCGGACAGCATCCGGTCCGGCAGCCGGCCGGCCGACGAGGGCCAGAGCGTGCGCACCAGGTCGTGGTTCGCGCCGATGCCGCCGGTGGCGATCAGCACGTTCTCGGCCTCGGCCTCGAAGGTTCCGACGACCTTCCGGTTCGTCGGCACGGCCCGCGCGGCATCGTCGGGCGCCAGCTCCTCGCCCCGGACCCCGGTGACCCGGCCGCCCGTGGTGACCAGGCTCGTCACCCGCCGCCGGAACCGGACGTCGACGAGCCCTGCCGCGCGTGCAGACAGCAGCGCGCGGACGAACGGCTCGAGGATGCCGGGCCCGGTGCCCCACGTGACGTGGAACCGGGGCACCGAGTTGCCGTGGCCGCCGGGGTAGTAGCCGCCGCGCTCCGCCCACTGCACCAGCGGGAACCAGCGCACGCCCAGCCCGTGCAGCCACTCCCGCATCGGACCAGCGGCGAAGGCGACGAAGCCCTCGGCCCACGCGCGGCCCATCGCGTCGGAGTCGTCGAACTGCGCGGAGCCGAGCCAGTCCGCCAGCGCCAGCTCGGCGTTGTCCCGCACGCCGAGCCGGCGCTGCTCGGGGGTGTCGACCAGGAAGAGCCCGCCGAAGCTCCAGAACGCCTGTCCGCCGAGGCTGCGCTTGTTCTCCTGGTCAAGCAGGAGCACCCGGCGCCCGGCGCCGGTCAGCTCGGCGGTGGCGACGAGCCCGGCGAGCCCGGCTCCGACGACGACGACGTCGTAGCGCTCCGTCATGGACGGCAGGCTAGACGCGCGGCACGTAGACGCGCAGGCTGAGCGGCTCGAGCGTGACGACCTCGTCGGGCTGCGGGTGCAGGCCACCGCCGATCGCGGCGTCACGCGCCTCGTCCGGGTGGTCCCACACCGAGTCCCAGGCCAGCTCCCAGGGGCCGGCGGTCGAGGCGAGGTGCACGTCGACGTGGTCGAGCGCGCCGTTGACGACGAGCAGCACGGCGTCGCCGTCCAGTGACGTCCGCACCATCTGGAAGGTTCGCAGCGACGCGTCGTGCCAGCGCTCGTGCGTGAACTCGGCACCCTCGGGCGTGTACCAGCCGAGGTCCGGTGAGCCGCCGTCGACGGGTGGCAGCCCGGTGTAGAAGCCGACGGCGCGCAGTGCAGGGTGGGCGCGGCGCAGCCCGACGAGGAAACGGGCGGACGCCAGCAGGTCCCGGCGCCAGTCGTTGAGGTCCCAGTCCAGCCACGAGACGGGGTTGTCCTGGCAGTAGGCGTTGTTGTTGCCGGCCTGGGTGCGGCCGAGCTCGTCGCCGGCCGTGATCATCGGCGTGCCGGCAGCCAGCACCAGGGTGGCGAACAGGTTGCGGATGGAGCGGCGGCGCAGCGGCAGGATGTCGGCACCGGGGGAGTCGGCGCGCACCGGGCCCTCGACGCCGTGGTTCCAGGACCGGTTGTCGTCGGACCCGTCGCGGTTCTGCTCGCCGTTGGCGGCGTTGTGCTTGTGGTCGTAGGCGACCAGGTCGGCCATCGTGAAGCCGTCATGCGCGGTGACGTAGTTCACCGAGGCGGTCGGGGTGCGCATCAGCGGCGGCGTGCCGTTGCCGAACAGGTCCACCGAGCCGGACAGCCGCGTCGCCAGGTCACGCATCCGGTGTCCCGGCAGGCCGTGCGACGCGCGGCCGGGGTCGGCGAGCCAGAACGAGCGGACCGCGTTGCGGAACCGGTCGTTCCACTCCGCGAACGGGGCCGGAAACTGGCCGGTGCGCCAGCCGCCCGGGCCGAGGTCCCACGGCTCGGCGACGAGCTTGAGGCCGTGCAGCGCCGGGTCCTGGCCGGCGGCGACGAGCAGCGGATGGTCCGGCGTGAAGCCCTGGGGACCGCGGCCCACCGTCACCGCCAGGTCGAACCGGAAGCCGTCGACACCGACCGTCTCCGCCCAGTAGCGCAGCGAGTCGAGGGCGAGCCGGACCACCTCCGACCGGCGGAAGTCCAGCGTGTTGCCGACGCCGGTGACGTCGACCAGCGAGGCGGGGATGTTGCCGTCGTGCAGGTAGTACAGCGCGTTGTCCAGCCCGCGCCACGAGACGTGCTGGCCGATCAGCCCGCCCTCGCAGGTGTGGTTGTAGACGACGTCGAGCAGCACCTCGAGGCCGGCGGCGTGCAGCTGGTGGACGGCGGCGCGCAGCTCGTCGAGCACGGCCGCCGGTCCGGCGGCCCGCGCGGCCGCCGTCGCGTAGTCCGCGTGCGGGGCGAAGAAGCCCAGGGTGTTGTAGCCCCAGTAGTCGGTCAGACCCTTGGCGACCAGGTGCGGCTCGGTGACGAACGTGTGGATCGGCAGCAGCTCGACGGCGGTGACGCCCAGGCGCAGCAGGTGCTCGACGACCGCCGGGTGCGCCAGGCCCAGGTAGGTGCCGCGCAGCTCCGGTGGCACCGCCGGGTTGTCGATCGTCAGCCCCTTGACGTGGGCCTCGTAGACGACGGTGTCCCGCCACGGGGTCCACGGGCGGTTGGCCGCCGGGTCGGGGCCGGGCAGGTGGCGGATGTCGACGACCACCGCGTGCGGCACGTGGCGGGCGGAGTCGCGGGGGTCGGGCGCACCGAACGGGTCGCCGTGGAGCTCGTCGTCCACCACGTGGCCGTAGCTGACCGGCCCCTGGTCCAGCTGCCCGACGAGCCCGCGGGCGTACGGGTCGATGAGCAGCTTCGCCGGGTTGTAGCGCAGCCCGTAGGCGGGTTCCCACGGCCCGTGGGCACGGAACCCGTACCTCTGGCCGGGCCGGACGCCGGGCACCCGGCCCCAGAACGCCCCGAGCCGCGGCCCGTCGAGGAGCACACGTCGCTCGCCGGTGTCGTCGAGCAGGCACAACTCGACCGCCTCCGCGTGCGGGGCGAGCACCGCGACCTCGATCCCGTCGTCCGTCACGTGCACGCCGAGGCGTGAGGGACGGGCATGTGGGGATGTCACGCGACCATTGTGACGGTCACCAGGACGAAGGTCGGGCACCCGGCCGCCGCCGGGTAACCTCCCATGCCGTGAGGATCGTCGTCGCCGTCAAGCACGTCCCGGACATCCAGGCCGAGCGAACGCTCGGGGAGGACGGGCGGCTGGCCCGCGACGGGGGGGACGGCACGCTCAACGAGGTCGACGAGAACGCGGTCGAGGCCGCGCTCGTCATCGCCGAGGCGGCCGGGAGCGCGGAGGTGGTCGCGCTGACGATGGGTCCCGACGATGCGGTCGACGCCGCGCGGCGGGCGCTCCAGATGGGTGCGGACTCCGCGGTTCACGTGCTGGACGACGAGGCGGCGGGCTCCGACGCGCTCGGCACGGCGCACGTGCTGGCGGCCGCGGTGCGCAAGATCGCCCAGGACGGCCCGGTGGACCTCGTCGTCACGGGGATGGCCGCGACCGACGGCCTGACCTCGCTGGTGCCGGCCGCGCTCGCGGCCGAGCTGGGCCTGCCCGCACTGACGCTCGCCGTCGGGGTGGCGGTGGCGGACGGCGCGGTCACCGTGCGGCGCGAGCTGGACCACGCCGACGAGACGCTGCGCGCCGCGCTCCCGGCACTCGTCTCCGTCTCCGACCGCGCCAACGAGGCGCGCTACCCGAACTTCGCCGGCATCATGGCCGCCCGCAAGAAACCGGTCGCCGTCTACTCGCTGGCGGACCTGGGCGTCGACCCGGCGACCGTGGGCTCGTCGGGCGCCCGCACCCGCGTCCTCGCCGCTGCGCCGAGGCCGCCGCGCGCCGACCGCGTGCTGGTCAACGACACCGGCGACGCCGGGGTGAAGCTGGCCGCCTACCTCGTCGAGCACAAGCTCGTATGACCTCGTCCGAACCCTGTCTGAACTGAGGACCGCCGTGACAGTGCCCGTCGTGCTCGTCCTGCTCGACCACGCCGACTCCGGCGACCTGCGTGCCACCGTGCCCGAGCTCGTCGCGCTCGCCCGCACGCTCGGCGACACCGTCGAGGGGGTGTGGGTCGGCGACGCGCCGTTGCCCGCTACCTTGCCCGCGGGGCTGGCCCGGGTGCACCGCGTCGCGGTGGCGTCCGACGAGCACCTGGCGACGACCGTGGTCGAGGCGGTCGCCGCGGTCGTGGACGGCACGGGCGCCGGAGTGCTGCTGCTCGCCTCGACGTTCGAGAACAAGGACGTCGCCGCCCGGCTCGGCGTCGCGCTCGGCGCCGGCGTGGTGACCGACGCCGACGCGCTCGCGGTCGAGGACGGACGGGTCGTCGCGGGCAAGACCGTGCTGGCCGGGACATGGACGACGCGTGTCGAAGTGGTCGCGCCGCTCGCCGTCGTGCTGGTCAAGGCAGGAGTCGCCGAGGCCGACCTGCCGGCAGGGGTGCCGGACGTCGTCGAGCACAGCGTCGCTCCGTCGGCCGCCGCGGGACGCGTCGAGGTCGTCGCGCGCACCGAGCGAGCCGGCACCGGCAGGCCGGACCTCGCCAGCGCCTCGGTGGTCATCGTCGGCGGCCGCGGCACGGAGGGCGACTTCGGCCCGCTCGAACAGCTCGCGGACGCGCTCGGCGCGGCGATCGGCGCCACCCGCGTCGCGACCGACGAGGGCTGGGTCGGCCGTGACGCCCAGATCGGCCAGACCGGTGTCACCGTTTCGCCCCGGCTCTACATCGGCGCCGGCGTCTCCGGCGCGGTGCACCACCGCGGCGGCATGCAGGCCGCCGGCACGATCGTCGCGATCAACAACGACCCGGACGCGCCGATCTTCGAGATCGCGGACTACGGCATCGTCGGCGACCTGTTCGAGGTGCTGCCGCAGGCGACGGAGGAGCTGCGCCGGCTGCGCGGCTGACCGATCGAGCTTCGCGTCGCGGTCGGTTCGCGCGGTCCACGATGGTCCGTTGGAGTGAACTCGGGCACTCAGCACACTCATTCGGGTCACACAGCGAACTGTCTGTCAGTACGTTGTGCGCGTTCA
>CAZFTZ010000054.1:0-8066 GCA_964521875.1 uncultured Cellulomonas sp.
GAGATGATGTGCAGCGCCTCCGGGTTGTGCTCGACGAGCGCGCGGCTCGTCGTCATCTCGGCGACGTACAACCCGGCGCCCGACTCACGGCACAGCCGCCGGAACGGCGCGTTGGTGACGCCCGCCATCGGCGCCAGCACCACCGGGACGTCCACGGTGATCGGGCCGAGGCGCAGCGGCGGCAGCACGCGGGTCACGGTCGAAGTCACCTGTCGATTGTCTCAGGGTGCCCTCAGGGCAGCAGCCAGCCGTTCTCCTGCGCGATCCGGGCGGCCTCCGCGCGTGTCCGCCCGCCGGTCTTCCCCATGGCCGACGAGAGGTAGTTGCGCACCGTGCCCTCGGACAGGAACGTGCCGCGGGCGATGTCGGCCACCGTGCCGCCGGCCGCGGCGGCGCGCAGCACGTCGGCCTCGCGCTCCGTCAGCGGCGACTCCCCGACCGTCAGCGACTCCACGGCGAGCGACGGGTCGACCACCCGCAGGCCCGCATGGACGCGGCGCACCGCGTCGGCGAGCTGGTCCGCCGGGGTGTCCTTGACGACGAAGCCGCTGGCGCCGGCGTCGAGCGCGCGGCGCAGGTAGCCCGGCCTGCCGAACGTCGTCACCATGAGGGCGCGGCACCCGGGCACCTCGCGCCGCAGCGCCGCGGCCGCGGAGATGCCGTCCAGCCCGGGCATCTCGACGTCCAGCAGCGCGACGTCCGCCGACGCCGCGCGCGCCGCGGCCACCACCTCGTCACCGCGCCCCACCTGTGCCACCACGTCCAGGTCGGGCTCGAGCTCGAGCAGTGCCGCGAGCGCGCCGCGGACCAGCGCCTGGTCGTCGGCCAGCAGCAGCCGGATCACCCGGGCACCGCCCGCACCCGCAGCCGGTAGCCGCCGTCCGGGCCAGGGCCGGAATCGACCACCGCACCGACCGCCCGTGCCCGCTCGGCCAGCCCGGTCAGCCCGTGGCCGGCGCCACCGGTGGGACCCCGCCCGTCGTCGTCGATCACCAGCTCGTCGGGCGCCATCGAGATCCGCACGCTGCGGGCGGCCGCGTGCCGGATGACGTTCGTCGTGCCTTCGCGGACGGTCCACGCGAACAGCGGGCGCAGCCGGTCCGGGACCTCGTCGGCCGCACTCGGCATCTCCGCCTCGATCCCCGCGGCGTCCAGCGCCTGGCGAGCGCCGGCGAGCTCGCCGACCAGCGTCATCTCCCGCGTGGCGGCGACCATCGAGCGGACGTCCGCCAGTGCACTGCGCGCCAGGGTCTGCACCTGGCCGATCTCGTCCCGCGCCCGCTCCGGGTCGAGGTCGACGAGCCGCCCGGCCAGCTCCGCCTTGACCGCGACCACCGTCAGCGTGTGGCCGAGGATGTCGTGCATGTCCCGGGCGATCCGCTCCCGCTCGCGGTCCACCGCCAGCGCCGCGACCTCGTCCTGCGCCGCCCGCAGCTGCCGGTTGGAGGCGAGCACCTGCCGGAACCCCCAGACCGCGAGTGCGGCGAGCACCACGGAGACGGACAGCTCGTCGAGCGGCTCCCATCCCGGTGCCAGCCGCGGCACCGTGTGGATCACCGCGAGACTGCCCACCGCGACGAGGAAGGCGGGCCGGCCCGGCAGCGACATCACTGCCGAGACCGCCAGGAAGACGAGCCCGACGAGCCCCTGCTCGTGAGCGGCGAGCGTCGCCAGCGCGACGCACACCGCCTGCAGCCCGATCATCGCCCACGCCCAAGGCTGCAGCTCGCCGCGCTGCCGCGCCGGCCCGCCGACGAGGGACAGCACCGCGAACGCGACGGCCTGCAGCACGATCGCGACCAGCGACACGTCCCGGGTCGCCCCGGCCGGCGCGACCCACGCGGCCTGGAACGGCTGGACCAGGAACACCAGCCAGACGATCCCCATCAGCGGGCCGACGACGCGCACCAGGCCGCTGTGCGTCTCCTCGGCGGCCACCCGTCCGACCTCGCCCACGGTGGTCAACCTAGCCGCGTCACACCCGGGCGGTGTCGCGGCGGAAGCGCCACGCGGCACCTCCGGCGAACACTGCGCCCCACACCACCACGTTGACGTACGCCCACACGCTCGGCGTCGCCCCGACCAGGGGCGCGCGGGTCAGCTCCGCCAGGCCGTAGGTCGGCATGAACGTCGCGATCGTCGCGAACGGCCCGCCGTCGATCGGCGTGAACAGCCCGCCGGCGAAGGCCAGCACCGCGAGCACCGGGCCGAGGATCTGCATCACGTTCTCCGTCGGCAGCAGGTAGCCCATGAACAGGCCGAACGCCGCGAACACCGACGAGCCGACCCAGGCGATCGCCACGCACGCCGCGAGCCGTGGTCCGTCGACCTGGGCGCCGGCCAGCCGCCCGGCGACGAGCGTCATCGCCATCGACGCCAGGCCGAACACCATCGCGACGATCACCTTGGTCACGACGTACACCGCCGGCCGCAACGACGTCAGCCGCAGCTGGCGGCTCCAGCCCTGGGCCCGTTCCACCGAGACGCTGGCACCGCCGCTGGTCGTGGCGATGAGGGTTCCGTAGAGGGCCATCGAGATCATCACGTAGCCGGTGACGTTGCCGTGACCGGCCTGCTGGCTCCGGTAGGCCGCCTGGGTGCCGAACAGCAGGAAGAACAGCGCGGGCATCAGCATCACGATCATCACCGACCGGCGGTTGCGCGCCAGCCGGCGCAGCTCCGTGCGCAGGTACACCGGCTGGACCAGCCGGGCACCGGGCCGGGTGCGGGCAGGTGCCGCGGCCGGCGTGAGGGTGGACAGGGACGTGCTCATCGCAGGCTCCGTGCGGTCGTGTCGTCGTCTGCCGCGTCGGCGGACGTCAGGGTGAGGAAGGCCTCCTCGAGGCCGAGGGACGTGATCTCGACGTCGTGCGCCGACGTCCAGCCGAACAGGGTGCGAGCGAGGGCGTCCGAGTCGTGGGTGTGCAGCAGCACGCGCTCGCCGCGACGCTCGACCAGGTCGACGGCCGGGAAGGCGAGCAGCTCGTCGTCCGTCGGCGGCCGGTCGTCGAACGCGGCGGAGACCACACGGCCGGAGGCGATCGACCGGATGTGCGCGGCGGTCCCGTCCGCGACGACCCGCCCGTGGCTGACCAGCACGATCCGGTCCGCGTACGCGTCGGCCTCCTCGAGGTAGTGCGTCGCGAAGACGACGGTGCGCCCGTCGGCAGCGTCGGCGCGGATCGCGTTCCAGAACTCGCGGCGGCCGCCGACGTCCATCCCGGTGGTCGGCTCGTCGAGCAGCAGCACCTGCGGGTCGGGCAGCAGCGCGAGCGCGAACCGCAGCCGCTGCTGCTAGCCGCCGGAGCACTTGCCGACGGCCCGGCCGGCGACCTGCGTCAGCCCGGCACGGGTCAGCACCTCGTCGACCGGCCGCGGGTGGTCCACGAAGGAGGCGAGCAGCTCGGCGGTCTCCCGCACGGTGAGGTCACGCAGCAGTCCGCCGGTCTGGAGCACGGCGGCGATGCGGCCCTCGGCGATCGCGTCCTCGGGCGTGGTGCCGAGCACCCGGACGGTGCCCTCGTCGGGCCGGGCCAGACCCATCATCATGTCGAGCGTCGTCGTCTTGCCGGCGCCGTTGGGGCCGAGGAACGCGACGACCTCGCCGGGCTGTACGACGAGGTCGAGCCCGTCGACGGCGTGCACGGCGCCGAACGTCTTGTGCAGACCCCGCAGCTCGATCGCGGGGGCGGTGGTGTGGTTCATGCCGTCGAGCGTGCCGCCGCGCCGGTGCCGGCTCCCCCGCCGGCAGTCACGGATCAGCGGTGACGGATGTCATCCCGCGCAGCGCGCGGAACGAGGCACGCAGCTCCTCGACGTACAGCTCCGGCACCTCGAGTGCCGGGAAGTGCCCGCCCGCCGCCGGCTCGCCCCAGTGGCGCAGGTTCGGGAACCGGCGCAGGGTCCAGGCGCGTGACGGCCGCGGAGCCTCGGCAGGGAACACGGACGCGCCGGTGGGCACGGTGACCTCGTCGGGCGGCCCCGCGCTGAACCAGCGACTCACCTCGGCGATGCTCTCCCGGTAGAGCCGGGCCGACGAGGCGGCGGTGCGTGTCAGCCAGTACAGCGTCACGGTGTCGAGCAGGCGGTCGTCGCTCACCCCGGGGCCGGCGGGGTCCACCCACTCGTGGTACTTCTCGCCGATCCACGCGAGCAGGCCGACCGGCGAGTCGGTCAGCCCGTAGCCGATCGTCTGCGGCCGGGTGGCGTGGACCGCGCCGTAGGCGGACCCGTCCCGCCTGCGGGCCGCGAGCTCGTCCAGCGCGCGCTGCTCCTCCGGCGTGGGCGGCCGGGCCGGGTCCGGCCCGACGAGCGGCGGCACCAGGTGGATCCCGACCAGGCGCTCCGGCGCGACGACCGCCAGCAGCGCCGAGATCGACGTCCCCCAGTCGCCGCCTGCGGCGCCGAACCGCGGGTAGCCGAGCGCGTCCATCAGCTCGACCCAGGCGAGCGCGATCCGGTGGATGTCCCAGCCGGGCTCGTCGGGCTTGTCGCTGAACCCGTACCCGGGCAGCGACGGGCAGACGACGTGGAAGGCGTCGGCCGGGTCCGGCGGGTCGGCCAGCGGTCCGACGACGTCGAGGAACTCGAGGAACGAGCCCGGCCAGCCGTGCGTCAGCAGCAGCGGCGTCGCGCCGGGGTGCGGTGAGCGGACGTGCACCGCGTGGACGCCCAGGCCCTGGATCTGCACCTTGACCTGCTGATACGTCGCCAGCGTCGCCTCGACCCGCCGCCAGTCGTAGCCGTCCGCCCAGTACCCGGCCAGGCGCTGTGCCTCCGCCAGCGGCATGCCCTGCTCCCAGCCGGGTGTCGTCGCCGGCTCAGGCCAGCGCGTGGCGCGCACGCGCCCGACGAGGTCGTCGAGGTCGCTGCGCGGCACGCGGACGGTGAACGGTTCGACCATCGACCTATCGTCACCGCGGGGTCCGACACCCGCAGGGTCAGCGGCCCGGCAGCCCGCGCAGCAGCGCACGGTAGAACACGACGCCGCGGCCCAGCGCGTCCACCGAGACGTGCTCGTCGGCGCCGTGCAGCGTCTCGCGCTGAGCTCGGCTCATCGCGAACGGGCTGAACCGGTAGACGTGGCGCGCGATCGCCGTGAAGTGCCGCGCGTCGGAGGCGCCGAGCATGACGTACGGCGTCACCAGCGCGTCCGGGTACGCCGCGCTGACGGCGGCGCGCACCAGTGCGAACTGCGGACCGTCCGTCGGCGAGACCGGCGAGGGCTCGCTGCCCTCGACGACGCGCAGTGTCACCTCGTCGTCGGCCACGACGCGTTCCAGGCGTTCCATGACCGAAGCGACCGACTCCCCCGGCGCGATCCGCACGTTGAGGTTCGCCCGTGCCGAGGCGGCGACGACGTTCGCCCCCGGCGCACCCTGCAGCATCGTCGTCACCGTCGTGGTGCGGACCATCGCGTTGGTCTCCCCGGAGACGCGGGTGAACACTCGCGCGAGCACCGGGGCCAGCGGCCGGGCGAAGGCGAACAGTGGCCGCAGCCGCGGCGACGAGTGCCGGCCCAGGCCGTCGACCATCTCCAGCACCGGCCCCGTCATCGACGGCGGGAACGGGTGCTCCTCGATCCGCAGGATCGCCCGCGCCAACCGCCAGGTCGCGCCACCGCGCTCCGGCGTCGAGGCGTGCCCGCCGGCCGCCTCCGCGGAGATCTCGACGTCGAGCATGCCCTTCTCCGTGACGCCGACCACCGCCACCGGCCGGTCCACGCCCGGGAAAGCGCCGGTCACCACCGCGCCGCCCTCGTCGAGCACCAGCCAGGGTGCGACGCCGAGCGCGCGCAGCCGCGCCACCGCCGCCTGCGCACCGTCGCCGGCGACCTCCTCGTCGTCCCCGAGCGCCAGCCAGACGTCCTGCGGCGGGACGAACCCCTCGGCGAGCAGGCTCTCCACCGCGTCGAGCAGCACGACGAGCGAACCCTTGTCGTCCAGCGTGCCGCGCCCCCACACCGCGCCGTCACGGACCTCGCCGGAGAACGGGTCGGCCGACCAGTCCTGCCGTACCACCGGCACGACGTCCTGGTGCGCCATGAGCACCACCGGACGCTCGTCGGACGCGGCCCTCCAGTGCAGCAGCAGCGCCCGGTCCGGCAGCACCTCGAGGTCGAGCGCCGCATGCAGCAGCGGGTAGAGGCGGGCGAGGGTCGCGTGGAGCTCGTCGAACGCGCCGAGGTCGGTCTCGCCCGGCCCGCGGGAGGAGACCGTCGGGATGCGCACCAGCGCCGACAGGTGCTCGGCTGCGGCGCCCGCGTAGCGCTCCGACGGCTCGGCATGCGGCCCCTGTGCGGCCGGCGGGCTGGGGACGTACTCCGCGAGCCGACGACGAACCGCGGCGCCTCCCGCCACGGCCGCCGCCGCTCCGACCAGCCCGACCGTCCGTCCCCAGCTCCTGCCGCTCACGCCGGCATCCTCCCGCGGCGGCGAGGGTCGCGGGGCCACATCACGTCAGGGCCTCCGGCGTCGGCTCGTCGGGCCGGCCGGGCTCGTCGTGCGCACCGGGGTGGCCGTGCTGCCCAGGGTCGGCCTGCCCGCCAGGCTCGTCGGCCACTGTGCCCACCGGCGCGTCCGCGAAGGCGAGCCGCGGGATCACGACGAGGCACAGCGCCGCGACGACCGCCGTGACACCGCACACGGTCCATACCGTCACGTACCCCGACAGCGACCCGGCCGTGCCCTCCCCGCCCTCGAGCGTGGACGTCACCCCGCTCGCCAGTGCCAGCGCGAACGTGGCGGAGGCGAACGTGCCGCCGATCGTCTTCGTCGTGTTCGTCAGGCCGGTGGCCACCGCGGTACGCCCGGGTGGTGCGGCAGCCGCCGCCGCGGCAGGCAGCGCGGCGACCAGCGCCCCGGACCCCAGCCCGGCGATCGCCATGTTGGCGAGCAGCTGGGCCGTGGTGTGGTGGAACGGCAGGAACAGCAGGTAGCCGGCGGCGACGAAGCAGGTCGCCACGATGAGCGTCAGCCGCGGGGTCGTCGCGCGCGACACCACCGGGAACGCCAGCGCCCCGCACAGGCTGAAGATGACGTACCCGCCGACGAGCAGCGAGACGACGAACGCCGACGCACCCAGCCCGTACCCGTACACCTCCGGGTCGGTGCGCGCGAACGTCGACAGCGGCCCCTGGGCGCCCAGCACGGAGACCCCGAACAGCAGCGCCGTGAGCTGCAGCGGCCACATCGTCGGGCGGGCCAGCACGCGCAGGTCGATCAGCGGGTCGTCGCGGCGCAGCTCCCACAGCGCGAACGGGACCAGCATCGCCAGCCCTGCCGCGACGACCAGCCACGGCCACCACACGCCGGCGCCGTCGATCCGCATGAACGTCAGCCCGCCGCTGATGAGCAGCAGGGCCAGCGAGATCAGCACCACGCCACCGCTGTCGAGGCTGCCGCCGACGACCGCACGCGGCGGCTCCGGGACCCGGCGCCAGATGATGGCAACGACCGCGGTCACCGCGAGCGCAGGCACGCACAGCGCCAGCCACAGGTGGTCCGGCGCGAGGGCGCCGGCCTGGCCGCCTGCGAGCGCGCCGACGATCGCACCGGCCTGCAGTGCCGCGACGATGAAGCCGGTTGCCCGCCGGGTGGCCGACTCGGCGTCCGGCAGGCCGCGCCCACGCGCGTGGATCAGCGCCACCTCCAGCGGCAGCCACGCGACGTAGAAGGCTTGCAGCGCCCACGCGACGACGAACGTCGCGAAGCTCGGCGCGAACGCCAGGCCCCACGACGCGACCGCCGTGATTCCCGCGGTCACCAGCAGCATCCGCCGGTAGCCGTACAGGTCACCCAGCTTGGCGACGGTGGGCACGACGAGCGCGGACAGCAGCAGCCCGGCGGCCTCGAACCAGTTGACGTCGGCGTCGAGGATCCCCAGGTGGCGGGCGATGTCGGTGAGCAGCGGCGTGTAGTAGCCCTGGATGATCCCGCTGGTCAGCTCGACGCAGACGAGGAATCCGACGAGCCCGCCGGCGCCGATCGCCGTGCGCCCCGACCGCAGCTCGCCCGTCACCGCGCCCATGCGTCCTCCGCTCGTCGTGCGCCTCGTGGTGCGCCCTG
>CAZFTZ010000055.1:0-2541 GCA_964521875.1 uncultured Cellulomonas sp.
CGGATCAGGTAGTCCTGATACGCCGGGATGGCGATGGCCGCCAGGATGCCGATGATCGCCACGACGATCATCAACTCGATCAGGGTGAAACCCGCTTGCACACGCTTCTGCATCGAAATCTCCTGAGTTTCAGAGTTCTTGGGCGAAAGGCCGCCTCCCAGGACCAGAAAGCAAAGGCTATGCCAGCTTTCGGTTTCGTAAGTGGCTGATGCCTTGCGTCTTTTCTGGCGCGTTATGTTCGCTGCCATTCGCCGACAGCCAAAGTTGGGCGCTAACTGACATGAATTGTCAGCCACCGTGGGGAGTCGCCGACTCCGCAGCTCCTGCGGCAACTTGCTCGCCGGCGCGCGCCACCTTCAAGAGGCGCATGTACGGCAACGGATGCTCTGGATCCTTCGTCTTCATGACGATGTCGCGCAGCACTGTGTATTTCGGCGAGACTTGATCGAGCGGCTTCATCAAGAGTTCGGTGAGCAAGGTAGCAGCGCGCCCCTGGCTGTACGCAACGTACATGGGGCCGTTTTCGCTCGGTAGGATCTGCACCGGACGCAATAGCACGTAGCGCACGTACGGGGCCTTGGTGGGCAGTTCATCCGCGTGCAACGACAAGAGGTAGTCGCTGAGCTCGATTTTGTCGGCGTGCTGCTGAGTGAGTAGAAAGTTGTTCGAGATCACCGAGCAATCGGTGTAGTAGCGAATGAAGTGGCCGGCATCGTTGTCGGCGAGCACGACTCCCGGTTCCTTCGCGCAAGCGTCGTGCAGGTCCTGTAGCGCAAGGCGCAAGGCCGGAAAGTTGAGCGCGCCGCCCAACGTCGGGGGTACCGGGATCGAATGACGCAGCGGCAGGGCATATAGGAGCAGGAATACCAGCGTCGTGCTGAGCATCACGAGCTTGCGATGCGGTTCCCACTTGCGCGCCAACTCCTCGACGAGGATAAGCCAGGGCAGAAACAGCGCGAAGCTGCCGTAGTAGTGAAGGCGGTACTGCATAATGAGCAGCACCAGCCCAGCGACCGCGCAAATCCAGAAGAACAAGCGACCCGTCGCTCGTTCGACCCAAGCACGGTAGGCGCAAAATCCGACCGTGACCGGCCACAGCCACAGAAAAAGCGAGTACATGACCGAAACGGCGATGGCACCATCCATTTCGGCCATCTGGCGCGGTGACTGCATCTCGGCGATCACGTCGAGCCGCTTGATGTTGCCGACAAGGAATGCGTGGGCGACGAGTATCTGGTGCCCAAGCGGAAGCAAGTAGAGCACTACGGCGAGTGAAAGCAGTCCGGCGTGCCGCGCCGAACGTCGCAGAACGGTGAGCAACACGATGGCACCCGCCGTGCCAATTGCTGCATACAGATGAAACCACGACAGTGTGTAGAACTCGAAACGTCCGAGCCGGAATGGCAGCGACGGTACGAGTATCGCGACTGTCGCGAGCAGCAGCGCGAGCGCGAAGTAGATTGCCGAACGCCTTGGTACGCGCAGGTCCTGCAGCCACCACGCGAAGATAAATGCGACGACAGGAAGCTGCAGGATGAACAGCCCGTTGTGAATGGCCGGCGCGATACCGAGCACGACGCCGAGACCGGCGGCAGCGCCCGAGTCGTCCGGCTTCTGAAGCCACTTCAAACCTTGAAGGAGTGCGGCGAGGATGAAGATGTACTCGGCATAGTGGTGGTCGATGACGCCGAAGCCGTGTAGCGCTTGCGTGAGCGGTGACAGCGACACGCACAGGCCGGCCAAGCCCGTCGACCAGACCGACAACGAGAGCCGGCGCGCGAGCATCATCATCAGCGCAACCGAAACGAGAACGGCCGCAACGGGAATCCAGTCCAAGAACTCCACCGGCTGGCCGCTATAGCCAGCAGCTTGCGCGATGCGGAGAATCCACGCCAACGCGTAGTCGTAGCCCCACGGCCAACAAAGCAGGCTGCCTTCGGGCGCGTGAATCTTCGGATCGAATTGATAGAACGCGCTCGGATTTGCAGCGGCATCGAGAATGCGGCGCGCGTGATAAACCGAGTCGTTGCCTAGCGGGAGATATTCACTGCCGTAGTGCGCGGCGGGTAAGGTGAGACTACACACGCCGACAGCCGCAATGCTCGCGAGCAGCCACAGCAGAATCAGCTTCGTCCGCGAGGAGCTTGGCATGGGCGTTCCGGGGTTGGGATTGCGCGGTTAGATTAAACGTTTGGCTGCAGGGCGCTGTGATGCAGGAAGCATTCCGCCTGCACGCTTCAAAAGCTCAGTCCCGCTCGCGGGCGCGCGGAGTACAGGAGATATCGAGACAGGCTGAAGTTGAAGAGCACTCCAGCCACAGCCCCGACCGCCAGCGGTACGATCGGGATCACACGCAAGCCCGGGAAATACGCGAGACAGGCACCAAAGATCACGAGATTCAGCGCGGCACCGCCGCCTTGAATCGCGAGATATAGGATGGCCTCGACGGATGTCCGCTCAACGCTGCGCGCGTCGAAGGTGAAGTGCCGATTCAAGAGCCAAGTCGCGAAAGCCGCAGTGAGGAAGGACGGGATGCGCGCA
>CAZFTZ010000056.1:0-5651 GCA_964521875.1 uncultured Cellulomonas sp.
CGGCGATCTTCGACGCGATCGACGCCGTCATCTGGTTCCAGAGGGTGGTGGGGTCACCCTTCTGGTTGACGAGCGCCACCTCGGTCGCGCCCCAGTCGGACCACACCGAGTCCATCGCCGGGATGGACGGCATCGGCACGCCGTTCTCGCCGACCTTGCCGAAGCCGGCGACGATCGGGTCGTCGGAGATCTTGTCGAACGCCGACTTCAGTGCCGGGGCACGCCCACCCGCCTGGTAGAGCGCGAGCTGCACGTCCTCGGTGCCGAGGTAGTTGACGACGAAGTCGTTGGCCAGCAGCGCGTTCTGCGACTTCGACGAGATGAAGAAGCCCTGCACGCCGACGAACGGCTGCGACGGCTGGCCACCCGCCGAGGGCACCGCCTCGATGGAGATGTCCAAGCCGGCCTTGGTGAAGTCGCCGGTGTTCCACGGGCCGGTGATCATGTACGGCGCCTCGCCCTTGAGGAAGGCCTCCTTCGCGATGTCACCGGAGATCGACGTGTTGAGCACGCCCTCCTGACCCAGCTTCGCGACGTACGCCGCGAAGGTCCGGCCGGCGTCGGAGTCCATGGTCAGCTTCGTCGGGTCGTAGGCGCCGCTGGCGTCGGTGCCGAACACCGGGGCGCCGAACGACGTCTGCAACGGGTACATGTGGTACGGGTCGCCCGAGGTCTCGTCCTGCTGGATGAGCACCGAGTACTGGGTGCCGACCGCCTTGGCCTGGGTGACGAGCTCGTCGAACGTCGCCGGCGTCGCGTCCTGGACCAGCGCGTTGTTCTTGACGAGGCCGATGTTCTCCACCGAGTACGGCAGGCCGTACAGCGTGCCGCCGTAGCTCATCGCGGAGATCGAGACGGGCAGGAAGTCGCTCGCCTTGTCTCCGAGCTCGATGGGGGCGACGACGCCGTTCTGCACCAGCTTGCCGAGCCAGTCGTGCGCGCCGACGATGATGTCCGGGCCCTGGCCGGTCGGCACCTGCGTGGTGAAGTCGTCGCGGATGTCGCCGAAGTCCTTCTGGACGAACTTGACGGTGACGCCACGCTCCTGCTCGAACTTCTCGGCGACCTCCTTGACGGGGCCGGAGCGGGTGTCGTCGACCCAGATCGTCAGGGTCCCGCCGCTTCCGGCGGCCGGGGCGGAGGACTCGGCTGCCGTCGGGCCCGCCGCTGGTGTGGAGGGCGTCGTGCCACCGCCTCCGCTCGAGCAGGCGGTCAGGACCAGGGCCAGCCCGGCCAGTGCCGCCAAGGGGATGCTCCGTCGCATCGAAGTGCTCCTCGTTCGGAATGGTTGCCACCGACCGACGGGATCCGCCGCCGTTGGCCTGATGCGCGAGACGCTAATGAGTTGTGCGCCCTTGCTGCAACTCGTTACGGTAACTTTCAGGCAACGGTTGCCGAGCGGTCATCGACATCCGCGCGCATCGCACCATGGAACGATTCGCTCCGCATCTCGCAGGCACCGGACCAGGAGGTCTCGTGACGACGCTGTCCGGCCGCACACGGCTGACCGACGTCGCCGAACAGGCGGGCGTCAGCACGGCGACGGTCTCGCGCGTGCTCAACGGCAAGCACGGCGTGTCCGCGCAGGCGCGTCAGGCCGTGCTCACGGCGCTCGACGTGCTCGGCTACGAACGACCCGAGCGGTTGCGCGAGCGGCCGGCCGGCCTCGTCGGGCTCGTCGTCCCGGAGCTGAGCAACCCGGTGTTCCCCGCGTTCGCGCAGGTGATCGAGAGCGCGCTGTCCGACCGCGGCTACACGCCGCTGCTGTGCACCCAGTCCCCCGGTGGCACCACCGAGGACCAGTACGTCGACATGCTGCTCGAGCACGGCGTCGACGGCATCGTGTTCGTCTCCGGGCTGCACGCCGACACGTCGGCGAGCACGGATCGCTACCACCGGCTGCGCAGCCGGGGCGTGCCGTTCGTCATGGTCAACGGCTACGCCGCCGGCGTCGACGCGCCGTCCGTCTCCACCGACGACGCGCAGGCGATGGAGCAGGCGGTGCGCCACCTGGTCTCGCTCGGCCACCGCTCCATCGGGCTGGCGATCGGACCCACCCGGTTCGTGCCGGCGCAGCGCAAGCGCGACGCGTTCTGCACGCTGATCACCCGCCAGCTCGGCGAGGACGAGCCGACCCGGCACGTCGTCTCGACGCTGTTCACCGTCGAGGGCGGCCAGGCGGCCGCGGCGGAGCTGCTCGACTCCGGCCACACCGCGGTCGTCTGCGCCTCGGACCTCATGGCGCTCGGCGCGATCCGGGCGGCGCGCTCCCGCGGCCTGCGCGTCCCCGAGGACGTCTCGGTGGTCGGCTTCGACGACTCCCTGCTCATCGCGTTCACCGAGCCGCCGCTGACCACCATCCGGCAGCCCGTCGCGGCGATGGGCCGCGCCGCAGTCGACGCGCTCGTCTCGGAGATCCGCGGCACGCCGGTGTCCCGGGCCGAGCTGCTGTTCCACCCGGAGCTCGTCGTGCGCGCCTCCACCCACACCGCCCCGCTGGCATCCGCGGACGCGACCGGCGCCGCCTGAGCCTCCCGCTCCCCGTTCCCCGCACCACCGTCGAGAAGGTCCGATGACGACTCCGCCCGTGCACGCCCCCGCTCTCACGACCCACGCCGCCGGTTCCCCCGACGAGCCGTGGTGGCGGCAGGGCGTGATCTACCAGGTGTACCCGCGGTCGTTCGCCGACGCATCGGGCGACGGGATCGGCGACCTGCCGGGCATCACCGCGCACCTGGCTCACCTCGCCGAGCTGGGCGTCGACGCGCTGTGGCTGTCGCCCTTCTACCGCTCGCCGCAGGCGGACGCCGGCTACGACGTGGCCGACTATCGCGACGTCGACCCGCTGTTCGGCACCCTGGCCGACTTCGACACGCTCGTCGCGCGAGCCCATGAGCTGGGGCTGCGTGTCGTGGTGGACCTCGTCCCCAACCACACGTCCGACGAGCACGTCTGGTTCCGCGCGGCGCTGGCCGCCGGACCCGGGTCACCGGAGCGGGCGCGCTACCTGTTCCGCGACGGGCGTGGCGAGGACGGCTCGCTGCCGCCCAACAACTGGCGCTCGGCGTTCGGCGGCCCCGCCTGGACCCGCGTGGCCGACGGGCAGTGGTTCCTGCACCTGTTCGACTCCCGGCAGCCCGACCTCGACTGGTCCAACCCGGAGGTGCGCGCCGAGTTCGAGGACGTGCTGCGGTTCTGGCTCGACCGCGGGGTGGACGGCTTCCGCGTCGACATCGCGCACGGACTCGTCAAGGCTGAGGGGCTGCCCGACGCGCCCGAGACCCCGCCGAGCGTGGTCGCGGTCGCGGCGGCCGACGAGCCGATCACCGGTGCCGGCAGCCACGGCCCCGCCTGGGACCAGGATGCGGTGCACGAGATCTACCGTCAGTGGCGCGCGGTGCTCGACGAGTATCCCGGCGACCGGGCGATGGTGGCGGAGGCCTGGGTGGAGCCGCTGTCCCGCCTGGCACGGTACGTGCGGCCCGACGAGATGCACCAGGCCTTCAACTTTGCCTACCTCACCGCCGGCTGGGACCCGACGACCCTCCGCCGCGTCATCACGGCGTCCTACGCGGCGAACGACGCCGTCGGCGCTCCCACCACGTGGGTGCTGTCCAACCACGACGTGGTGCGGCACGCCTCACGGCTCGGCCTCGCCGACCCCACGGGCCGGCCCAACGGCATCGGGGCGCACGACGAGCAGCCCGACGCCGCCCTCGGGCTGCGACGCGCGCGTGCGGCGACGCTGCTCACACTGGCCCTGCCGGGGTCCACCTACCTCTACCAGGGCGAGGAGCTGGGCCTGCCCGAGCACACGTCCCTGGACGACGAGCTGCGGCAGGACCCGACGTACCGGCGCACGCAGGGTGAAGAGCTCGGCCGCGACGGCTGCCGGATCCCCCTGCCGTGGGCGGCCGACGCGCCGGCGCTCGGCTTCTCCCCCACCGGCGCGTCGTGGCTGCCCCAGCCGCCGGAGTTCGCCGAGCTCGCGCTCGACCGGCAATGCGGCGTCGCGGGCTCGACCTACGAGCTCTACCGCTCGGCTCTGCGACTGCGCCGCGAGCACGCCCTCGGCAGCGGCGACCTCGCCTGGTTGTCCGGGTACCCCGAGGACGTGCTCGCCTTCACCGTGCGCGACCTGGTCGTCGTCGCCAACTTCGGCACCGGGCCGGTCGCCGCACCCGACGGCGTCCGACCGCTGCTGGTCTCCACCGAGACGCCCGACGAGCCCGAGGTCCCCGCGGAGTCCACGGTCTGGTTCGTCCGGTAGCGCGGCCGTCGGTCGCCGACCGTCGCGATGTCGGTGGCCGGGTCTACGGTGCCGTGGCATGACCATCACCCGACTGCCGACCCACGTCGGCGATCCGACGTGCGCCGCCGCCGTGGTCGCCAACGGGTTCGTGTTCGCCGCCCACCACGCCGGAGGCTTCGAGTCTGACGACCCGGCCGAGCAGACCCGCGCGGCGCTGCGGTCGCTCGCAGACACACTCGAGAAGGCCGGCAGCAGCCTCGCCAACGTCGTGCTGATCCACCTCTATCTGCGGAGCCTCGACCGTGCGGAGGCGGTCTGGCAGGTCTTCGGCGAGCTCTTCCCCGACGGCGCACCCGCCCGCACCACGACCACCACGGACTTCTTCGACCCCTCGTGCCTGGTGCAGCTCGACGCGGTCGCCGTCGCCACCTCCCACCAGCCCAGAAACCCCATCTGACAGGTGAAACGCACGGGCGATGCGTTAACCGCCCGAGACCGACAGCTCCGCCTCCCGCAGCTCCGCGCGGAACTCGTCGGACAACGCCCGACTGTCCAGCCACCCGTACGGCACGTGCGGTGCCTTCGGCGCTCCGGCCCGCCCGCGCTGACCTTCGGCCGCCGAGCCCGGGTACGGCTGCGACCAGTCGAGCTCGCCGAGCAGCGAGTCCATCTCGCCGAGCGACGACACCATCGCCAGCCGCGCCCGCAGGTCGCCCCCCACCACGTAGCCCTTGAGGTACCACGCCATGTGCTTGCGCATCTCGCGGCAGGCCTTGCCCTCGTCGCCGAAGTACGACGACATCAGCTCCGCGTGCCGCCGCAGCACGCCGGCGACGGACCCCAGCGACGGCCGCACGCGCTCGTCGGACCCGGAGAACGCGGCCGCGAGGTCGGCGAACAGCCACGGCCGGCCCTGGCAGCCGCGCCCGACGACCACGCCGTCGCACCCCGTCTCGTCGACCATCCGGAGCGCGTCCTCGGCGGACCAGATGTCACCGTTGCCCAGCACCGGGACGTCCGGGAGCGCCTCCCTGAGCCGTGCGATCGCGGGCCAGTCGGCGGTCCCGGAGTAGTAGTCGGCCGTGGTCCGAGCGTGCAGTGCCACCGCCGCCACCCCGAGGTCGCGCGCGATCCGGCCGGCGTCGAGGTAGGTCAGGTGGTTCTCGTCGATCCCCTTGCGCAGCTTCACGGTCACCGGCACGCCCGCCGGCGACGCCTCGCGCACCGCGGCGGCGACGATCGACCGGTACAGCTCCGTCTTCCAGGGCAGCGCCGAGCCGCCGCCGCGGCGTGTCACCTTGGGCACCGGGCAGCCGAAGTTGAGGTCGACGTGGTCGGCGCGGTCCTCGGTGACCAGCATCCGCACCGCCGCGCCGACCGTCACCGGGTCCACGCCGTA
>CAZFTZ010000057.1:0-9371 GCA_964521875.1 uncultured Cellulomonas sp.
CTCACCAAGCCGAACCTCGTCATCACCCCGCATCGCCAGGCCGAGATGACCGGTACCGGCAGCGGGTTCGTCTCGAACCCCGAGGAGATCTGATGCTCCGCACCGAAGTGGCCATGAACGTCTCGGAGTGGCCGCTGGTCCTGTTCACGATCCTCGCGCAGATGGCGGTCGGCTCGTTCGTCACGCTCGGCGCCGTGCAGCTGGTCGCCCGGCGCCAGGCGGACGTCAAGACGGTCGACGACCTGTCCGACCCGGCGGTGTACGCGATCGGCCCGGTGATGGTGCTGTCGATCGGGGTGGCGTTCTTCCACCTCGGCAACCCGATCAACACGCTGCACGTCCTCGCCGGGCTCGGCCACGCCTGGCTCAGCCGTGAGCTGTTCCTCGGCGCCGGGTTCGCCGTGCTCGGCGCGGTGTTCGCGCTGTGCCAGTGGCGCAAGTGGCTGACGCCGGCGTGGCGTCAGGTGCTCGCCGCCGTCACCGCCGTCGTCGGGCTCGGGTTCGTGTTCTGCATGTCGATGGTCTACGCGTCGCTGTCGACCGTGCCCGGCTGGAACACCCCGACCACTCCGGTGAGCTTCTTCGCCACGACGTTCCTGCTCGGCGCGCTGGCGGTGGGCACCGCGTTCGTCGTCGAGGACTGGCTGCGCCGCCGCAAGGCGGGCAGCGAGGCGGCCGACACCACGCTCGACCGGCTGACCCGCGGCACGCTGCGCGGCATCGGCATCGCGTCGATCGTGCTGCTGGCCGTCGAGTTCGTCGTCATCCCGATCACCGTCGCGTCGCTCGCCACCGACGGCTCCGCCGCCGCGCAGCAGTCGATGTCCGCCCTCATGGCGACCGGCGGCCTGTGGTTCGTGCTGCGGCTCGTGCTCGTCGGGCTGGGCGCCGGGGTGCTCGGCTTCTTCCTGTACCGCACCGCTACCAAGGGTGGCGCCCGGCTGCTCGCGATCACTGCGACCAGCGCGTTCGGCCTGGTGCTCGTCGCCGAGGCACTGGGACGCGTGCTGTTCTACGACAGTCTGTTCCACCTCGGCATCTGAACCCGGACCATCGTCTTCGACGTCACCCGATCCGGCGTTGAAGGATGGTCCGGTGACCACGGCGAGGGCGTCCGACACAGCCGCGGAGGCGGCGTCGGACGCCCTCGCCGCCGTGCTGCGGTGGGTGCGCCTGGCCCCCGACCCGCCGGTGGTCCGGCTCGTCTGCGCGCAGGGACCCGACCGGCTTCCCACCCACCGGGACGTCCTGGCGGTGCGGGTGCCCGGCTGCGTCCACGAGCTGCCCGTCTCCGGGTACCTCGAGCTGGCCCTGGCCGGTGCGACGGCCGTCACCCTGGTCCCCGGCCGCTGCTGTGCGCCCGACGACGAGCCCGCCGCCCTCGTCGACGCGCGCACCCTGCTGACGTCCCACGGCCGGTCCGTCGCCCTGGCGGTCGACGCCTCCCCGCGCCGCGGGCCGCACCGCGCGCACCCGGTCCCGCCGGCCGCCGGGCTCCCGCTGCCTCGTCGGGCGCTGCTGGCGCCGATGCTCCTCACCCGCCTGCCCTACCGTCCGCACACCGAGCGGGAGCGGCTGCTGGCGGCCCTCGAGGAGCTCGGGGAGCCGGCGCCACACCTCGCGGCGGTCGTCGTCGGCCCGGCCGGCACCGCGGACCCCCCCGCCGGTCAGGGCACCGAGCGGCCGCCCGACGAGCCCGCGGCTCCCACCGGTGACGCACCGGCCGCCGGCGCCGGCGAGCCCCACCTCGCCTCCGCTCCCCCGGCCGGCGCAATGCTCGCCGCCACCGGCTGCACCACGTGCGCGGTCTGCGTCAAGGGCTGCCCCACCGGCGCCCTGGCGATCGGCGGCGAGCCGCCGCTGCTCACGCTGACGCAGGACGCCTCCCGCTGCACCGACTGCGGCGAGTGCATCCGGCTGTGCCCGGAGCGCGCGGTGACGCGCGTGCGGCCGCTGACGTGGCAGGACCTGCGCGAGCGGACGGTGCGTCCGCTGGCCACCGTGGAGACCGTCGCCTGCACGCGCTGCGGCCAGCCGGTGCCCACCGCGCGCGCCGAGAACGGGCTGTGCCCGGTGTGCGCGTACCGCCGCAGGAACCCGTTCGGATCCGCGCTGCCGCCGAGCCTGACGCAGCGGTGAGCTCAGGCCTGCCGGCCCGTCCACCACTCGAGCAGCTGGCGGCGCGCCTCGTCCTCGCCGAGCGGCCCCTGCTCCATGCGCAGCTCGAGCAGGTACCGGTACGCCTCGCCGACCTCGCGCCCCGGTGCGATACCGAGGATCGCCATGATCTGCGTGCCGTCGAGGTCCGGCCGGATCGCCGCCAGCTCCTCTTCCTGTGCCAGCCGGGCGATGCGCGCCTCGAGGTCGTCGTACGCCGCCGCCAGGCGCGCCGCCTTGGCGCGGTTGCGGGTGGTGCAGTCCGAGCGCGTCAGCCGGTGCAGCCGCTCCAGCAGCGGGCCGGCGTCGGTGACGTAGCGGCGCACGGCCGAGTCGGTCCAGCCCGCCTCGCCGTAGCCGTGGAACCGCAGGTGCAGCTCGACCAGGCGAGCGACGTCGTGGATCGTCTGCTTGTCGAACCGCAGCTCCGTCAGGCGCTTGGCCGCGAGCTTGGCGCCGACCACCTCGTGGTGGTGGAACGAGACGCCGCCCCCCGGCTCGAACCGCCGGGTGCGCGGCTTGCCGACGTCGTGCAGCAGCGCGGCGAGGCGCAGCACCAGGTCCGGGCCCGGGACGGTGCCGCCCGGCCCGGTCTCCAGCGCGATCGCCTGGTCCAGCACCGTGAGGGTGTGCTCGTAGACGTCCTTGTGCCGGTGGTGCTCGTCGATCTCCAGCCGCAGTGCGGGCAGCTCCGGCAGCACCAGGTCCGCCAGGCCGCTGTCCACCAGCACCTGCAGGCCGGGGCGCGGCCGGTCCGCCAGGACAAGCTTGACCAGCTCGTCGTGCACCCGCTCCGCGGAGACGATCGCGATCCGGTCCCGCAGCTCGCCGATCGCGGCGAACGTGTCCGGCTCGACGGTGAACCCGAGCTGGGCGGCGAACCGCGCGGCGCGCATCATCCGGAGCGGGTCGTCGGAGAACGAGACCCGCGGGTCCACCGGGGTGCGCAGCACGCGGCGCGCAAGGTCCTCCAGCCCGCCGAACGGGTCGACGAAGACGAGCTCCGGCACGCGCACCGCCATCGCGTTGACCGTGAAGTCGCGCCGCGACAGGTCGCCCTCGAGGGTGTCGCCGTAGACGACCTCCGGCTTGCGGGACGTCGGGTCGTAGGCGTCGGTGCGGTACGTGGTGATCTCCACCACGACGTCCGCGGCCCCGCCCTTGCCGAAACGCCGCGCACCGAGCGTCCCGAACCGCTTGCCGACGTCCCAGTGGGCGTCTCCCCAGCCCGCCAGCAGCGCCTGCGTCTCGTCGGGCGTCGCGGAGGTGGCGAAGTCCAGGTCGTTGCTGCGCCGGCCGAGGAAGGCGTCGCGCACCGGGCCGCCGACGAGCGCCAGCTCGTGCCCCGCGGAGGCGAACCGGCGCCCCAGCTCGACGGCGTCCGGTGCCAGCTGCGCCAGCGTCGCCAGGGCACGGCGCCGCAGCGCCTCGGTGGCATCGGTGAGCGGCACCGGAACAGCCTGCCAGACGCGTGGGGGTCCGGAGCGAGTCACACGACTCGTTACAGTGTCGGCATGCCCAGCGGTGACAACGGACCGGAGCGGGTACCCGCGCCGCCCGGCGGACACCGCCTGCGGATCGAGCCGGTCGAGGTCCCGGTGACGCATGCCGTGGCGCTCCCGGTGGTCGACGAGACGTCGGCCGGCGGGCTCGTCGTCGCCGAGCACGGCGGGGTCCACGTCGCCGCCGTCATCGCCCGCCGCAACCGCGCCGGCCGCCTCGAGTGGTGCCTGCCCAAGGGTCACCTCGAGGGCGACGAGACGCCCGAGGAGGCCGCCGTCCGCGAGATCGCCGAGGAGACCGGCATCCGCGGCGAGGTGCTGCGACGCCTCGGCGTCATCGACTACTGGTTCAGCGGCGAGGACCGCCGCGTGCACAAGGTGGTGCACCACTTCCTGCTCGGCGCGCTGTCCGGCGAGCTGTCCGGAGCCGGCGACCCGGACGGGGAGGTGGAGGACGTCGAGTGGGTGCCCGTGCTCGCGCTGCCGGAACGGCTGGCGTACCCGAACGAGCGGCGCCTCGCCGAGACGGCCCACACGGTGCTCGCCGAGTGCTCGTGACCGGTCTGCGGCGCCGCCTGGCCGGCGCCGTCCTCGCGCTCGCCGCGACCCTGTCCGGGCTCGCCGCCACGGTGGCTCTCCCGGCCTCCGCCGCCGGTCCGACGAGTCCCGCCGCGCCGGTCGCGACACCGAGCACGGTCGCGACGAGCACGCCGCAGGTCACCGTCGCGGTCACGTCGATCACGCCGGGCGTGCTGCACCCGGGCGAGGACCTGTCGGTCACCGCCACCGTGCGCAACGACTCCGCGGCCACCCTCGACGGCGTCGTGGCCGACCTGAGGCTCAACCGCTTCCGCCCGGCGTCGCGCGACGAGCTGGCCGCCTGGGTCACCGGCACCGGCGGGGCGTCGGGGTCCCGCGTCGCGAACGCCGACCCGGTCACCGTCCCGCCGGGCGGCGAGGTGACCGTGCACCTGACCCTGCCAGCCGCCGCCGTGCGGCTGTCGAGCTCCGCGGACACCTGGGGCCCGCGCGGGCTGGCGGTCGAGGCGCTGGACGCCGACGGGCAGCAGCTCGGCATCCAGCGCACCTTCGTGCTGTGGATGCCGGCCGACGTCGTCCCGCAGGTGCGGGTCTCGGTCCTCGCGCCGGTCACAGGGCAGACGAGCGACGCTGCGCAGCTCGAGCGGGACACCGGCAGCGGTGGCCGGCTGCACTCCGTCGCCGACCTCGCGGCGGCCGACCCGGACATCGAGCTCGCGGTCGACCCCGCGCTGGTCGCCGCCGCCGCGGAGGGCGGCCCGCACGCGAGCGCCTGGGCTGACCGCCTGACGGCGGCGCTGGCACGCCGCGACGTGTTCGCCCTGCCGTGGGGCGACACCGACCTGTCCGCGGTCGCCCACGCCGGCCGGCCGGACCTGCTGAGCACCGCGGTGGGGCTCAGCGCGTCGTCGGACCTGGCCGACCTCGACGCCCGGACCGACGTGATGTGGGCGCCGGAGGGCACGCTCGACCAGGCGACGGTGGACGCAGTGGCCCAGGCGGGCGCCCGGGCGATCGTCGTCGGCCCGGACACGTTGCAGCCGACCGAGGGCCTGGGCACCGCGCTGGTCCACCTCGACACCGAGCACGGCTCGCTCGCCGCGCTGGTGCCGGACGCGCTGCTCACGGACCTGCTCGTCGCCCCGCGCGACGTCGACGCCGGCGCCACCACCGCGACCACGGTGCAGCGGATGCTCGCCGAGCTCGCCGTGCTCGCGCACGACGGCTCCGACCAGCCGCACGACGTCCTGGTCGCCCCCGGCCGCGACTGGGTCCCGGACGCGTCGCTGGTCACGGCGCTGCTGCAGGCGCTGGGCGACTCGCCGTGGAGCCGGTTGGTGCCCGTCAGCGCGCTCCTGGGCGGGGCCGACGAGGGCACCGAGCGCGACGCCCTGCCGGCCGCCACGGTCGACCCCGGCGAGCTGCCGGCGGAGGACGTCCGCGCGCTCGCCGACGCCCGCGACGCCACGACGGTGTTCGCCCAGGCGATCGGCGACACCGGCACGCTCACCGACGGCCTCGACCAGCAGGTGCTCGCGCCGCTGTCGGTCGCCGGACGTGGCGACCCGGACACCCGCTCCGGCCAGGTGCAGCAGGTCCTCGACCAGACGACGACCACCCGGGCCGGCCTGACCCTCACCGGACCGCCCAGCCTCAACGTCATCAGCGCCACCGCCTCGGTGCGGTTCGTCGTGCACAACGACCTGGCGGTCGCCGCGACGGTCGCGGTGGCGGTCGACCCGCACAAGGCCTGCCTGCGCCCGGCGCGCAGCGACACCGTCACGGCCGCCCCGGGGGCGGACACCCAGGTGGTGGTCGCCCTCGACGCGGCCGCGAACTGCGACGTCGCCGTCGACGCGACACTGGTCGGGGCGGACGGGACACCCGTCGGGCAGGCCGTCGGGTTCTCGGCGCGGGTCGCGCCGACCATCGAGGACGTCGGGACGATCGTCGTCGGCGCGCTGCTGGCGCTCGGCTTCGTGCTCGGCATCGTGCGCACGGTGCGCCGCGGCCAGTCCGCCCGCCGCGGCGCCCGGCGCGCCCCCGAGGACCCGACCCCGCTGCCGGTCCTCGGTGGCGACCTCGAGGCCGTGGCCAGACCGGGCGACGAGCGGCCCGACGAGCGCCCGCACCGGGACCCGGACCCGGACCAGACCACGGACGGGACCACGGCATGACCGACGAGACCCCCGTCGACCCGGTGACGAGTGTCCGGCGCGGTGCCGCCCTGATGTCGAGCGGCACGTTCGTCTCGCGCGTGCTCGGTGCGCTGCGCGGCGTGGTGCTCGCCGCCGCCATCGGCGCCACCGGCCAGGTGGCCGACGCGTTCTCCGTCGCCAACAAGCTGCCCAACGTGCTGTACCTGCTGCTGGCGGGTGGCGCCCTCAACGCGGTGCTGGTGCCTCAGGTGGTGCGCGCGTACCGCCGCAACGCCGGGCAGGAGTACGTCGACCGGCTGCTGACGTTCGGGTTCGCCGTGCTCGCGGCGGTGACGGTGGTGCTCACCGCGGCCGCGCCGCTGCTGGTCCGGCTCTACGCGGACCCGTGCAGCCAGGCGCAGGTCGGCCTGGCGACCACGTTCGCCTACTGGTGCGTGCCGCAGATGTTCTTCTACGGCGCGTACGCGCTTCTCGGCCAGGTGCTCAACGCCCGCGGCTCGTTCGGGCCGTACATGTGGACGCCGGTGCTCAACAACGTGGTGTCGATCGCCGGGTTCGGCGTCTTCATCCTGCTGTTCGGCGCGTCGGGCGGCGACGCCGCGGCATGGGACGGCGCGCGCATCACCGTGCTCGCCGGCACCGCCACCCTCGGGATCGTCGTGCAGGCCGTGATGCTGGTGCCGTTCCTGCGACGTGCCGGCGTCCACTACACGCCGCGGTGGGGGCTGCGCGGCTCGGGCCTAGGCCGGGCCGGCACGGTGGCGGTGTGGACCTTCGTCGGGCTGGCGGTGGGCCAGCTCGGCTACATCGTCGTCTCGCGCGTCGCGTCGGCCGCGCCCGGCGCCGCCGGGGTGGCCACCGGCATGTGCGCCGCTCACACGCCGGTCGCCGGCAACGCCGCCTACGACTACGCGTTCCTCGTCTTCATGCTGCCGCACTCGCTGATCACGACGTCCCTGACGACCGCGCTGTTCACGCGGCTGGCCGGCCAGGCGCACGACGGCGACGAGCAGGGCGTGCGCGCCAGCCTGTCCACCGGGCTGCGCGCCATCGCACTGACGACGATCCTCGCCGCGGCGGTCGTCGGCGTGCTGGCGTACCCGGTGGTCCGGCTGTTCCTCTGGACCTCCGGGGCCGACGAGATCGCGGCGGTCGGTGCCGTGGTGGTGGCGATGGTCGTCGGGCTGCCCGCCTTCGGTGCCTGGTCGATGTTCCAGCGGGTCTACTACGCCTACGAGGACGCCCGCGGCATGGTGCCGGTGCAGGTGGTGATGGCCGTCGTGGTCGTCGTCGGCACGCTGCTGGCCCGCCTGCTCGCCCCGGCGCGCTGGTGGGTGGCGGGTGCAGGCGTGGCGATGAGCGTGTCGTACCTCGTCGGCGCCCTGCTGGCGGTGCCCGCGGTGCGCCGTCGCATCCACTCGGTCGACGGCGCGCGGGTGTTGCGCGTCCACGTCCAGGCCCTCGTCGCCGCCGCGGTGGCGATCGGCGCCGGCCTGGTCGTGCTGCTGCCACTGGGCGCGAGCCCTGCCGTCGGCCTGGGTGGCGCGATCCTGCGCTGCGTCGTCGTCGGCACCGTGATGACGGCGGTCTACCTCGGTGCGCTGCGGCTGATGCGCGTGACCGAGCTCGGGATGATGCTCTCCTCGGCGAGGACCATGGCCGGACGGCTGATCCGCCGCGGGGGGCCGCGTCGATAGCATGTCCCCCAGTCCGGCGGAACCGGGCGGTGCCCGATCGGACGAGGAGGCGTGGTGGACAGCGTCGTCGGCCGCGGCACGGTGCTGGCAGGGCGGTACCAGCTGACCGACCCGCGCCCGTGCGGGCTACCCGGCACCACCGAGTGGAACGCGACCGACCAGATCCTGGTCCGGCCGGTCGTGGTGCGCGTCTTCCCCGCCGCCGGCGCCGGCCCCGCGCTCGACGCGGCACGGCGCGCCGCCCTGGTCACCGACCCCCGGCTGGTCCGGGTGCTCGACGTCGGGTCCGACGAAGGCACCGGCTACGTGGTGACGGAGCAGGTCAGCGGCCCGACACTGGCCCAGCTCGTCGCCCGCGAGCCGCTGTCCGCGGACCAGGCACGCGCCGTGGTGGGCGAGGCCGCGTCCGCGCTCGAGGCGGCCCGCCGGCGCGGCGTGCACCACCTCGCCCTGCGTCCTTCTGCCGTCGCGGTGTCCGACGACGGGCGCGTGCTGGTGTCGGGGCTCGCGCTCGATGCCACGCTGTTCGCCCGCCCGCGTGGCGACGCCCGCACCACGAGCCGCACCGACGCCAC
The DNA here is from genome assembly GCA_964521875.1 of uncultured Cellulomonas sp. GTDB lineage: Bacteria > Actinomycetota > Actinomycetes > Actinomycetales > Cellulomonadaceae > Cellulomonas. Next base: position 8,631 of record CAZFTZ010000057.1, read on the forward strand.
CGACCTGGTCCGGCTGGCGTACGCCGCGCTCACCGGCCACTGGCCGGGCCCGGGTGAGACGGCCGACGGCCTGCCCACCGCCCCGGAGACCGACGGTGTGCCCGTGGCGCCGGCGGAGCTGGTCACCGGTGTCCCCGCCGACCTCAACACGCTCTGCGCGGTGACGCTGGGCCGCGACGACGACGGCCCGCTCAGCCCCGCCGATCTGGTCCGCGAGCTGGAGCCCTGGGGTGAGATCAAGGTCCAGGGCCGGCCCCAGGTGACGGCGGCGCCGCCCGCTCCGGCGGGCCCGACGACCGCGCCGGGCCAGGTGGTGCGGCAGTCGGTCCGGACGGCGTTCAGTGGCTCGACGCCGGCGGTCGACCGCTCGGTGACGCCGCCGCCCGCGGCGCCCGTGCCCCCGGCCCCGGTCGCCAGCTGGGTGCCCACCGGGTCGGGGCCGCTGCCGGCCGACGACGCGCCGACGCCGGCGATGGGTGTACCGGCAGCGCCGCCGCCCGAGCCGACGCCTCCTGCGGACGCCCCCGCGCCCGCAGCGCCCGTCGTACCGGACGGCTTGGAGACCGGTCCCGCGGCGCCGACGACACCTGTCACACCCCCGCCGGCCGCGCCGGCGTCCGCCCCGACGCGCACCTCGGCGTTCCCTTCCGCCTCGGCCGCGCCGTTGCCGGCCGGTTCGTCGGCCACTGCCTCGGCGCCGACCACTGGCCTCCCTCCGGCCGCGGGCGCACGCCCCGCTCC
>CAZFTZ010000058.1:0-3080 GCA_964521875.1 uncultured Cellulomonas sp.
GTCGAGGCGCAGACCGAGGCGCTGACCAGCCTCATCGAGCCGCTGATGATCGCCTTCCTCGGTGCGATCGTCGGGTCGATGATCATCGCCCTCTACATGCCGATCTTCAAGATCTTCGACCTCATCCAATGAGCGTCGGGGCGGCCGGCACATCGTGGTGCGACCATCTGGGTGAATCCGTACTTCTCGCGAAGAACCGGACTCAAGTCCCCCCTGGTTTCGCCCGATGAGCCAGTCGTAGTGAGTTCCGCCGGCCCCGGCCGGCGGAGTGGAAATGACACCGGACAACGACATCGCAGCACTTCCCAGGAAGGGCAGACCATCGTGATCGCTCGCATTCGCAAGTCGATCGAGGAGAAGGACAAGGGCTTCACGCTCATCGAGCTCCTCGTCGTCATCATCATCATCGGCATCCTCGCCGCCATCGCCATCCCGATCTTCCTGAACCAGCGGAAGAAGGCCGTCGACGCGGCCGCCAAGGCGGACCTGACGACGATCGCCAAGCAGGTCGCCACCTACCTCGTCGACAACACCGACACGCCGACCGTCCCGGTGGCCGCAGGCTCCTACCACCTCAAGGGAACCGGCAGCATCGACACCACCAACGGTGACCTCATCGGCCCCGTCTCCGGCAACCTCGGCACGCCGACCGTCACGGTCACGGGCACCGGCACCGGCGGCAAGATCGACTCCGGCGCGTTCAAGGTCACCCTGCAGTACACCGGCGGCACCGTTGACCCGGGCGTCTTCACGTACGACGCCGGCACGGGCCTGAGCCTCAAGCCCACCGCCCCTGCTGGTTCCTGATCCGGAAGTCGAGCAAGTAGTGGTCCCTGTGGGGCGGAGGGCCGTGCCCTCCGCCCCACAGGGCACGTCAGGCACATCCTTGAGCCCCGGTGTGAGGAGAGGACCAGTGCGCAGAGCGCTCCGCCAGGCGTCGCAGCGCCGCGACGCCGGCTTCACCCTCGTCGAGGTGATGATGGCCGTCGTCATCCTCGGCATCCTCGCCGCCTCCGTCCTCGGCCTCATCCTCAACGCGCAGTCCCAGGAAGTGACCAACAGGGCGCGCATCGCGGCCTCCAACCTGGCGGCCCGCGAGATCGACCTGATCCGCGACGAGTTCCACCGCAGCCACACCGCCCCGGTCGAGATCGCCACCTACGGCACGGCCGTCAACCCCCACCCGCTCGACGGCGCCACGCTGTCGCCCACCTACGCCGGCGGCGGCGCGGACGAGCCACTCGTCCTCGACAACATCCAGTTCACCGTGACGCGCAGCGTCGAGTGGAACCTCTTCAAGGACGGCCAGTCCGCCTGTGAAGGCGGCGAGCTGGTCTCCTACCCGACCCTCGGCGTCACGGTCACCGTCACCTGGCCGCACATGGGGTCGGTCAAGCCGGTGACCTCCACCACCCAGCTCGCTCCCGACAAGGGCTTCGGCGTCCCGTCCACGGACTCCTTCGTCGCCGTCGCCGTGTACGACCAGGACGGCCAGCCGAGCGCCGGCCGCACGGTCCAGGTGACGGGCGGCGGCCAGACGAAGACGCAACCGACGGACGCTTCCGGTTGCGCCGTGGTCGAGGTGAGCCCCGCGGCGACCGGTACCGACTACACCGCGTCCGTCATCGCCGACGGGTACGTCGACATCTCCAGCCAGCCGAACCCCTCGAAGAACGTCGGCACGCTCGGCCGGGGCCAGCTGAACAACAACGTCCAGTTCCAGATCGCGAAGGCCGGCACGATCCACGTCGACCTCGTCGACTCCGCCGGCCACCCGGTGACGAGTCCCCCGGCGAACGCCGTCGTCACGCTGACCTCGGCCGAGGCCGGAGGAACGACCAGCACCATCTCGGTCCCCATCACGGGTTCCTCCGTCGAGCGAGCGAACCTGTGGCCCGCCGTGTACGGCGCGTACTACGGCCAGACCGCGCCCGCCGGCGGCTACCAGTCCGGCGAGCTCACGGCGGGGGGAACGCTCAGTCTCACGGTCACTCTGAGGCTCGCCACCGGTACCGTCACCAATCTCGTCCCCGGAACCCAGGTGTGGGCCGTCGCAGGCAGCCCCAGCGCCTGCACGACGACGGGTGCGATCTCGCTCGGCACCGCTGACGCCGGCGGCAACCTCGCGCTGCCAGGCGGTGGCCTGGTGCCCGACGAGTACACGCTGTTCGCCAACTTCCCGTACGCCGCGTGCTCAACCGGGCCCGACGTCACGCTGGCACCCGGCGACAACGGCACGATCGCCTGGGAGTACTCGACCTTCACCTACTCCGGGCTGCCCACCGGTTCGACGGTCTACGCCGCGGAGAAGAGCAAGGTGACGAGCCCGACGACGTGGACGGCGACGTCGACCTGCCCGCCTACCGTCCAGGCGGGTGCGACCGTCACCGTTCAGCCGACGGGCAACCCGCTCCCCGCCGGGACCTGGGTCGTCTGGGCGGTGAGCAGCACGGGTCAGTGCGCGTACCCGTCGACACCGCCGCTGGTCAACGTGATCTATGGCCAGGACGCCACCACCGTCTTCGGGGGCCACCAGGTGAAGGTGACGCTCAGCGGCATCACCTACATCGGGTCCTATACGCAGAAGTACGGCAACAGGACCACCACCTACTACTACCCCACGGTCGTCGCGACACAGACACCTCCGTCTGGCCTGACCTGCTCCGCGTCCGGCATCAAGGTCACGGCGACGAACTCGACGGTGTCGAAGCTCAACCTGACACCGGGGTCGAACATGAGCTCCGGGAAGACGGTGAGCGCCGCCACTACCGCCCAGCAGGGGACGTGGTACTTCGTCGCGAACGACGAGAACGACTACGGGTCGGGGTACGGCGCGATTACACCGACCGCCAAGTGGGACCCGTCGTCGTGCAAGCTCGTCGGGACGGTGACCGTCGACACCTACTCGTCAGACACGACTGTCACCTACGCGGTGAGCAACTGATGCGCGCCGTGCCGCGTCGGGACCGCCCGGCATTGCCGGACGCGGGAACCACGCTGGTCGAGCTCATCACGGTGATGTTCGTCCTCAGCATCGTCGTGGCCACGCTCGCCACCCTGGCGATCGGCTTCACCCGCAC
>CAZFTZ010000059.1:0-4330 GCA_964521875.1 uncultured Cellulomonas sp.
CCAGTGCCTTTCGCGTCTTCGCCGACGCGCGTACCCTTCGCTTCACGGGATGCTCCTTTCGCTTCGATCCAAACGTCGCCAAACGTTCGAATCGTGAGGATGCATCCCGTCTTCGATTTACAGCAAGGTTAAGACTTCACCCACGCTCCTGCTCGAGTGATCTGCTTTGCCGCGTCTCACCGACGGTGATCGCCTTCATGTTCGATGCTGGCTTCTATCTGACCCAGGTCAGACGGATCTTTGGTCCACAGAACCCAGATGACGCGGCGAGGAAGCTTCATCAATACGCACTCGATCACCTGAACGACGAGAACGCGTGCGTTTGGCACGCGTGGCTACCCGGGAGATTTTGTGTCGTCGCGCCGCAGCCTTTGCGTCGGCGGGCGACCACTCAACCGCATCGCTAGGTGCCGATGAGCGACGTGCAACCAGCGCAGAACCACGACGCATGCTGAATGCGAAGGCTCAGCGAACCTGGGCTGTCGATATCATCCGACCGAACTCCAGCGCCGCGGCGTCGAAGTAGTGACTGGACGCACCGTCAAGCCTCATTAGATAGAGCTTTCCGTTCACGACTTCCACTACGCAGCGTCCTTTGTGCGGAAGAGCATCTCCACCAACGTAGGTGTAATCCAGCTTGAGACCCTGCTTCCCGAGAAACGGGACAGGCTCGACCGACCTGACGTCGAACACGTTGACTCCTTGCCCGATCCGGTAGTAGCTCTCAATCATCGAGACCAGATCGTCCGGAGTCATATTTGCGCGGAACGGGGGCACCTGTTGGTCGTCTTTTTTCCGCTGAACCAGTAATGGCTTGCCGTCCGGCAGCGCTCCCACGAACGCCACGGAGTCGAGCAGCGGGCCATTGAGTGTCCAATGTTCCTCGTAAGGAATATCGCCGGGCCTGACGGGAACCTTGTTCCACGCGGAAGCCGGCTGCACAACCATGCTGTTCTTTGCCACCGAAACGGATCCTGGCGCGATCAACTTGTACGTCGGCACGCACCCACCGAGCATGGCCAGCAACGTGAAACTCAGAACGGCACGGGTCGTTGTTACGGTGACTTTCATCCATTGCCTCACTGGTTGAGAGAGAAGCGCACTATCTGTGCATCCTTCGCGTCGGGTCGCAGCTCCAGGTACCGGCTCAGTGCGCGATGTGCCTCATCCTTGCGACCGGATTTCATGAGCGCATAACCGTATTCCCGCCAAGCCTCCGGCGGTGCGTCCCCCATCTGGGTCGCTGCCAGGTAAGCGCTTGCGGCCTTTTCAACGTCTCCGGGTTGATTGCGAAGGCGGTAGGCTTCCCCCTCGTAAAAGTGGAGCATGCCCGTCCAGCCGTCACGAGCGAGACTCGCGATGAGGTAGAGGCTCGCACCCGGATCGTTCAGCTTGATCTGCTCGTCCAGCAATGATGGAAGATACGGCGCGATCGCCTTCTGCCATTCATCATGGCGATCAGAAAACTGCATATCAGAGCCGCGTGTAAGCTCAGCCGCCGTATCTAGGAGATCTTGCATGCGTTCCGCATTCGGTGGATGCGTCGAGAAAGCAGATGTCGCATCGTCGCGGTACTTTTTCTGTCTCTGTGCAGCGCTGGCTTTGCGCTCGTCTATCAGCTGCTTCCAGACGTCGGATGCGGCAATTGGCGAATAGCCGGCCTTCGCCATGAGAGCGATGCCGTAAGCATCGGCTTCGCTCTCCTGCGCGCGACTAAAGCTGAATACCGAGAGAAGGATCGTCTGGTTGATGGAGTTCGCCAGATCAATCCAGGACCTGCCGTCGTAGCCCGACAACGCTGTTGCGCCTGCAGCGACGCTCGCACCAGCGGCGACGAACGCCATTGCGGCAGACTTGGCACGACGATTGCGCTCTCCTTTGAGGGAGTGCTTTCGAAAGTAGTGCCCCGCCTCGTGACCCAGAACGGCTGCGTACTGCGCTTCATTCCGGGCGCGGACCAGCAGGCCCGTGTGTACGAGCATCATTCCGTTCGGAAACATCGAAGCATTGAATGACGCGTCGCGCACGATATAGACGCGCGCGTCCGTTGCGGGTCTGCCAAGCAGCCTTTCGAGCACACCCAGCGTGTAGTCGTGAAGATCGGGTGCACGCAACAACAGCTCGGAAGCAGCGAGATTCTCTTCGAGACGCTCGCAGCTCTGCCACAGGCCCCGCTCGTCGGCATCAACCGGTTGATAGTTGACCCCGACTAGAGGTTCCAGCGATGTGGAAAGGACTTTCGCTCCGACGAACATCGAGTGGCACGCAAGACATCCCCCAAGTCCTGCCGAAACGAAGTCACGACGCGAAAAATACATGGGCCTAGCCTCTGCGCTTTGCGCTCGCGGTCGCTTTGCGACTTTCCTGCCCCTCTGGCGTCATGCCGTCGAGAAGCTTGTCGACCATCTGCTCGGCGCCGGCCGGGGTACGGATGTCTCCGATGCTCGACGAGAGAAAATTGAACCACACTACCTGGCCGGTTTTGAGATCGACCAGGGAAGCGAACGCTACCTGCTGCCCTCCTGCGGGGATGTAGCAGATACCTACCGCGCATCCCAGCATGCTCACGGCCTGAAGAGCCACGCGTCCGCCACTCGAGAAACTGTCTCTGGCGTACAGGAAAAGGGCGTAGTCGTAACCGGTCGATTTACCGAACTCGATTGCGCTCTGGCCTAGAGTCCAGTCGAACACATTCTTTTTCGTGGGTAACTCCTGACCTGGCGTGTACTTGTGCAAGAGAATCGACTGCCCCACTGCCTCATGCAGGCGTTCCAGTTCACTGACCTGCGAGGTGTCGCCTCCTGCCTCCTCTCTGGTAGCGGCGATCTTGATCGAGCCGCCGCCCTTCTCTTGCTGCGCCAGGAGTGACGCCAGCACGTTGGTGCGCGCCTGGTCGGTCCAGTCTTCTCGAGGCTCCGGCATGCCGCCGGCAGTGAGCAGACTTACCGAGATGTCCGGGCGCATCACGATCATCTTGTACCCGCCTTCCGGAGGACGGAAGTCGGAGCGAGCGAATTGCTTGGTTGTCGTACAGCCGCACAGGACAAGGACTGATACACCCAGCACGGCGGAAATTAAGCGTCTCATTAACCCTCCCTGAGCCTCGACGAACTTTGCTAACGCTTATCAAGGGTTTTTTGAGGCCAACGATTCTAGGCGAGACCCCTCACTGCAGAGTGGGACGATTCTCCCGGTTCCGTATGATTCAGCGCGGTGAGATCGTCGCTTCGGCTCTTGCGGTCCCGTACCGACTTCACAGATTGCCCGGCGCCAGCGAGCTGTACGCGTCGCGCGCGGCTCGAAATCAGTGATCGCCGCAATCGCACTCGTAAGCAGCCCTTTGCCGAAGGCAAGACCGTCCATGATCGCTTGGTCCGCGTCGTCCGATACCGGGCGGGCCGATCCGCTCCGTGGAGGTCGTGACCCGAAGTGCAGCGCGATCTCTGCGAATCGTGGACGGCGAGTCCCGGCTTGAATCCTTGTACGGCAGAAAACCGACGCCAGGCACCGCGACGATCGGGATCGTAAAACGTTCTCCTGAATGGGCCGGCGGCCACGACGTAGCGGGCAACGCTGCCAATCAGTTCACGAATGGATTGATCATCGTCAGACGCTTTTCGATGAGCTGCCGGTGTTGGAGATCTTCGGAGTACAGTGTTTTGCATCCCGCCAGAAGAGCAGAGGCAACGATCATCGAGTCATAGACCGAGAATCCAAAGCGCTCTGCGATCTCGAGCCCGAGCTCGTGACTCTCCTCCGTAAGTGGATGCGTGACGCAGAGCGTGCGGATGGTGCCGAGCACTTCGCGAATCTCGGGAAGGGACAACGCGAGCTTGCGTGTCGCCACGGCCGCGAATTCGTCGAGCACCTGAACGCTGATTACATCCTTTTGCGCGACGAGCTCCTCGACCCGTTCGGCCTTTTCAGTGTCATCCGAAAGAAGGTAGAGCACGACGCTCGTGTCGAAGAATACGCTAGCGCCGCTCATTCGCTCCCAGCCGATCGAACTTGAAGTCGTTGGGCAGCCGTCAGCGGAATTTGCGCAGGCGCGCGAGCAGCTCTTTGGAGCCGGGGGTTTTCTCGATGGTCAAGTCTTCTCTTTGCTGGAAAATCTCTGACGGGATGCGACTGACACGGCCGATGCCGTGCGCTGTTTGAACTCCTGATCGAGCTCGCGCTCGATCTCCTCGAGCTGTTTCAACTCGAACTCACTGATGACGACCCGGCGCCAGCTCTGGCTCGCACGGATCAGCGCCGCATACATCAGCTTCAACACCGCACGCTCACCGAAAGCGTGCGGGATGATCTTGGTCCGCCGGCGCTCCTCGCC
>CAZFTZ010000060.1:0-12810 GCA_964521875.1 uncultured Cellulomonas sp.
GGTTCGTCGCTCAACCACGGCGCTGGGTCGTCGAACGGACGAACGGGTGGATCAACCGGCACCACCGCCTCGTGCGACAGTACGAAGCCACACTCACCGCCCACGAAGCGTTCGTCATCCCGTCCCAGATCCGGCTCCCGCTACGCCGCCTCGACCGTAGGTAGTTGTTCGACAGGCTTTAGGCCGCCCGGAACGCCACCGCCAGCTCGGCGAGCAGCCGCGCGCCGAAGCCCGTCGGCCCCCGGTTCACCCAGGCCGTCGCCGCCGGCGCCTGCGCCGTCCCCGCGATGTCCACGTGCGCCCACGGCGTCCCGGAGACGAAGTGCTCCAGGAACAGGGCCGCCGTGATCGACCCGGCGTTGACCCCGCCCATGTTCGTCATGTCGGCGATGGTGGAGTCGAGCTGCGAACGGTAGGAGGCGATGAGCGGCAGCTCCCACACCGGCTCGTCGGACCGTTCGCCGGCCGCCTGGATCGCAGCCACCACCGCGCGCGAGTTGCCCATGACACCCGCCACCTCGGTACCGAGGGTCCGCAGGCACGCCCCGGTCAGCGTCGCGATGTCGACGACCGCGTCCACCCGGGCCTCGACCGCGAGCACCAGCGCGTCGCTCATCACCAGCCGGCCCTCGGCGTCCGAGTTCAGCACCTCGACCGTGGTGCCACCGCGGGTGGTCAGCACGTCGCCGAGCTGCATCGCCGAGCCGGACGGCATGTTGTCGGTGCACATCAGCCAGCCGGTCACCCGTGCGGGGCAGCCGAGCGCGGGCAGCGCCAGCATCGCGGCGAGGATCGCACCGGCACCGGTCATGTCGTTCTTCATCTGCGAGTGCGACTCGTCGGAGGGCTTGAGGCTGATGCCGCCCGCGTCGTAGGTGATGCCCTTCCCGACGAGCCCCAGGTGACCGGTCGGCTCCCCCGGCGGTGTGTAGGTCAGCCGCACCATGCGCGGCTCGCGGGCGCTGCCACGGTTGACGCCCAGCAGCCCGCCGCAGCCCAGCGCCTCCAGCCCGGCGCGGTCGGTCACCTCGACCGCCAGGCCCACCGACGTGCCGAGCGCCACCGCGACCTCCGCCATCGCCTCCGCCGTGAGCAGGAACGCCGGGCAGGTCGCCAGGTCGCGGCTCACCAGGCCGGCACGGGCGGTGACCAGGCCACGCGCCGCACCCGCGGCGACCGCCGCCTCGTCGCCCGGCGCGGGCACCAGAACCAGCGACGTCACCGGCACCGGGTCGCCGGCACGCGGCGTGGAGCGCAGGTCGAACCGGTGGCGAGCCAGCAGCACGCCCTCGACGAGGGCCGTGGCGGCCTCGTCGGGCGGCACCGCCGGGCCGGTGGGGACCGCGACGGCGAGCCTGCCGTCCCGTGGGACGGCGCGGGCGAAGGCGGCGCCCGCGTCCCGGACCGCAGCCGGTGTCAGCGTCGCCGGGTCCCCGACACCGAGGGCGACGGTCGCCGGCCCCTCGTCGTGCGGCACGGCGAGCACCGCGCCGACCGCCGGGGAGAACCCGCCCCTCTCCAGCGCGGCGAGGTCCGCGCCGACCTCGTCGGGCACCGGACCGCCGGAACGGACCGGCATCCCGACCGCCTCCGCGTCACCGGGGGCACCGCTGCGGACCTCGACCGGGGCGAACCAGGACGGGACCAGCCTCTCGACAGGTGTGGTGGCCATGGCAGGACTCCTCTCGCGAGCTACGACCCGAGGTGGACCGGTGCGCCCGGCCCCCACGGGATGCCGAGGTAGAACCAGGCGACGAACAGCACGAGCCAGCTGACGAGCACCACGACGGTGTACGGCAGCATCAGCGAGATCACGGTGCCCAGTCCGGCCTTCTTCACGTACCGCTGGGCCACCGTGACGATGAACGGCAGGTACACCATCAGCGGCGTGACGACGTTGATCGGCGAGTCGCCCACCCGGTAGGCCGCCAGCAGGGTCTGCGGGGCGACGCCGAGCGTCGCGAAGATCGGCACGAACACCGGCGCGAAGATCGCCCACTTGGGGATCAGCCCCGGAAGGATGATGTCCAGCACCACGATCACGAGGACGAACACGACCAGCAGCACGATCGCCGGCACACTCGCCTGCTCCAGCAGCCGGGCCGCCTCGATGGCGGCGACGGTGGGCAGGTTGGACCAGTTGAACAGGGCGATGAACTGGGCGATCATCAGGAACATCACCAGCAGGCCGGACAGGCCGGCGAACGTCTTGGCGATGGCGCCGACGATCGCGTTGCCGCCCTTCAGCGTCCCCGCACCGCGCCCGTAGGCGATGCCGCACAGCATGAACGCCAGCGAGATGACGAAGATCAGGCTCGCCATGAACGGCGTGGTGCCGATGATGTCCCCGGTCTCCGGGTCGCGCAGCGGCGCCCCCGGCGGGAGCGTCAGCGCCAGCACGACGACGACCACGCCGAGCGCGGTCCAGCCGGCGAACCGCAGCCCGCGGGCCTCCGCCGCCTTGTCGACCTGCTCCGGGGCGACGGCCTGGTCGCCGGCCTCCGCCGGGTCGTACCGGCCGAGCCGTGGCTCGATGAACCTCGTGGTGAGGAACGTGACCACCGCCGCGAGCACCAGCGACGAGACGATCGCGAAGTAGAAGTTCTGCGTCACGTTGAGCTGGTCCATGCCCAGCTGGCCCAGCACGTCGTTGGTGATCTCGGTGAGCATGGAGTCGCTCGGGGTGATGAGCAGGTTGACGCCGAACACCGCGCCGACCGCCGCGAACGCGCCCGCCATGCCGGCCAGCGGGTGCCGGCCCACCGAGTGGAACGCCGCCGCGGCGAGCGGGATGAGGATCAGGTAGCCGGCGTCCGTCGCCACCGAGGACAGCACGCCGACGAAGACCAGGATGAACGTCAGCCACCGCGCCGGCGCCACCGTGACGATCCGCCGGATCATCGCGCCCATCATCCCGGCGCCCTCCGCCACCCCGACGCCCGCCATCGAGATCAGCACCACGGCGACCACGCCGAACCCGGCGAAGTTGTCCACGAACGACGAGAAGAAGAACCGCAGCCCCTCGACGGACAGCAGGTTGCGCACCGGGAACTCCTGCGTGGTGACGACGTAGTGCGGGATCGTCGCCGGCTCGCCGGTGGTGGAGTCGTACAGCGAGTACTCGCCGCCGAGGTGCTCGTTGATCTGGCCGAGCAGCTGCTGCGCCGGGTCGGGGGCGACGACCTCCTCGCTCACCGACACGTTCGCCCACGAGAGGATCGCGGACAGCACGGCGATGAAGGCGATGAGGTAGACGAACAGGACGGTCGGGTTGGGCACCTTGTTGCCCATCCGCTCGATCCCGTCGAGCATCCGGGCCATCGGCCCGGACCGGGGCACCGACTCGACGTTGCTGCTCATGGTGTCCTCCCGTGTGGTTCTCAGGCGGTCGGGGTGGCGTCGGTGAGGCCCGGGCGTGGCTGCCGGGACGAGGGGTGGCGCAGCCGCCAGGCGGCCAGCGAGGCCAGGCCGAGCAGGAGGGTCCCGACGATGGTCACGGCCCGCCAGACGAGGGTCGCGGCCACGACGTCGGGCTCGACGGCGACGCCGGCGACGGTGGTCCAGGAGCCGACGAGCACCGCGTCCAGCACGCCGAACCCGAACAGCGGCAGCAGCGTCAGCGGGTAGGCCAGCAGGAACGCCGCGAAGACGGCGAGCAGCGGCACCTGGCTCGGGCCGACCCCGAAGGCACGCAGCGCGGCGAACAGGATCGAGGCGTCGGCGAGCACCATCCCGGTCAGCGCCAGCATCGCCGGCAGCAGCCCGCCGCGCAGCGAGTCCGCCGTCGTCGCGCGCAGCTCGACCAGGTACGCCGCCCAGCGCTGTGGGTCGACGCTGCGGCGGACTCGCGCGACCAGCCGGCCGGCGGTCCTGCCGAGCCAGGCAGCGAGCGAGTCGGAGCGCAGCAGCAGCACCAGTCCGACGAGGAACACGGCCGACACCACCGCGCACGCCCCGGCGACCAGCCACTGCCGCAGCTCCGCCTCGCGGAGGCCGAGCGCAAGCAGCCCGAGCACCGGTGCGACGAACCGGATGACGTAGAAGGTCGCCGAGTTGAGGGTGACGCCGGTCATCCCGCGCACCGGGTCGATCCCCCACGAGCGGAACATCTGCACCCGCACCACGACGTCCGCCGGTGGTGGCGCGAACGTGCCGAGCAGATTGGCCGTCGTGTCGTTCTGCACCGACCGCAGCAGGCCGACGCCCGGCGTGTAGCGGGCAAGCGGCACCGCGTTGAGCACCTGCCGCACCAGCAGCAGCCCGACGAGCGGACCGAACACCCAGCCGTCGAGGGCGCGCAGCGCGGTGCCGACCGCCGCCCAGTCGACCGCGCCGACCAGCCGGCGCACCGCGTGGTACGCGAACCACGCCAGCGCCAGCCCGGCGCCCCACTGCACCAGCCGGCGGCGCATCAGGTGCCCCAGATCACCGGGATGAGGCCGATCGCGACCGCGAACCACGCCACTGTCACCGCGAGGCCCAGCTTCCAGTAGTCGCCGAACCGGTAGCCGGCGGCGCCCATCACGATCATGTTGGCCGGGGTGGCGATCGGCGTGAGGAACGAGGACGCCCCGGCGACCGCGACGAGCATCAGCACCGGGGCCGGCGAGACCCCGCTCGCCGCGGCGGCCGCGAGCGCGATCGGCGCGATGATCAGCACCGTCGCGGTGTTGCTCACCACCTGGCCCAGCACCAGCGTCAGCAGGAACAGCACCGCCAGCAGCACCCGCGGGCCGGCGCCCTCGACCAGGTCGACGATGCGACCGGCGACCAGGTCCGCCGCGCCGGACGTCCGGATCGCGGTGGACAGCGGGATCAGCCCGCCGACCAGCACCACGGTCTGCCACGACACCGCCCGGTACGCCTGGTACGGCGTGACGACGCGGGACAGCACCATCAGCCCGGCGCCGACGAGCGCGGCGACCGCAGGCGCCGTGACGCCGCTGGCGAGCAGCGCCACCGTCACGGCGAGCACCAGGAGTGCCCGCCAGGCCCGCCGGCCGAGCGGCGCGTTCTGCCGGCGCACCAGGTCCGGATCATCGACGACGAGCACGTCGTCGTCCCGCGCCAGGCCGGAGACCGCCTCCCACGGCCCGTGCAGCAGCAGCAGGTCCCCCTCCGTCAGCGTGGTGTGCCGCGGGCCGCGGCTCTTGCCCAGCCGGCGCACCGTGAGCACCGTCAGCCCGGACCGCACCTGGCCGGGGAACACCTGCTGGCCGATGAGCGGCGAGCGTGGCGGCACGATCACCTCGGCGACGCCGCGCTCGCGCGAGAGCAGAGCCTCCCGCGTCGCCCACGTCAGCGGTGCGGCGACGATCCGCAGGCCGTGCGCGTCGACGAAGACGGCGATCCCCTCGGTCCCGCCGGAGACCACCACGACGTCGTCGGGCGCCACCTGCTCCCCCGGCGTGCCCGGGTCGCCGCCGGCATGCTGCACCCCGACCAGCGTCACCCCGTCGGGGACGACGAGCTGCTCCAGGGCGGTGCCGACGAGGTCGGAGCCGGCCGGAACCGCCAGCCGGAAGAAGCCCTGCTCCAGGGTGTAGTGCTCCACCAGGGTGTCCGCGTGGCCGGACACGTCGGGCGATGACTCGTCGGGCAGCCGGTGCGGCAGCAGCCTCCGACCGAACGCGACGCAGACCAGCATCGTCAGCACGACGAGCGGCACACCCGTCAGGGCGAACTCGAAGAAGCCGAACCCGACGCCCTCGGTCTCGGTGCGCGCCTCGGAGACGATGACGTTCACCGTGCTGCCGGACAGCGTGAGCATCGCCCCGGCGCTCGCCGCGTAGGCCAGCGGCATCAGCAGGTCGGCCGGCAGCAGGCCCGCGCCGCGGGCTGCGACGACGGCCACCGGCAGCATCGCGGCCGCCGCACCGTTGGGCGTGACGAACGCCGCCACCACCGAGGTGAGCAGCATCAGCCCGGCGAGCAGCCGGGCGCGGCCGGTGCCGACGCGACGCACCAGCGCCTGGCCGGCCCAGGCCGTGACGCCGCCGGCGTCCAGCCCCTCGGCGATGATGAACAGCGAGGCGATGAACACCACGATCGGCTCGCCGAACCCGGAGACGGCGGTGTTCGCGTCGACGACGCCGGTGGCGTAGAGCGCGAGCGCCGACACGACGGCGACCAGCCCCACCGACAGCCGGTTCCAGACGAACAGCGCGACGGTCCCGGCGAGGACCAGCAGGCTCAGCGACGCGTCGGACACCGCGACTCCTCGGCGTGCAGGGAACGGACCGGCCGCACCGCCGGCCCTGGCGGACGGTCAGGCGTGCGCCAGGGCCGTCGCCTTGAGCCGCGCGAACTCGTCCGGCGTGATCGCCCCGGCCGCCAGCAGCTCCTGCGCGGTGGCGATCTCCTGGGTCGGCGAGGCGCTGCCCGCGACGGCCCGGATGTACTCGTCGGTCTGCGCCTTGCCCTCGGCGAAGGCCGCCTGAGCCCGCTCGGCCATGCCGCGCCCGCGCACCAGCAGGTAGACCAGCGCGCCGAGCCACGGGAAGACGATCAGCAGGAGGATCCACAGCGCCTTGGCGCCGCCGCCGAGCGCGCGGTCGCGGAACAGGTCGCCGACGATCTGGAACAGGATCACCAGGTAGGCGACGAAGAAGAAGGCCTCGACCATCAGCCAGAAGGCTTGCCAGAACGTCATGACGCCCTCCCCGGGGCTCGCGGGTCCGTTGTCCTTCGGCTCGACGCTAGGCGGCGCCCTGGCGCGGGAACATTCCCCAGAACTGAGGGGTGCCCAGGCCTGGGGCGAGAAAGGCGAAGGCCCCGACCAGTGGCCGGGGCCTTCCAGATAGCCGCCCCGCTGCAGACGGAACGACTTCGGACCCTACGAGCGCCGCGGGTCCGCCGACGACCGGCTCCATGTGACCGGCTCGCCCCGCTACCAGTGGCGGGGTCTCGTGCTCGCTGACGACTGTATCGGACTCCACGGCCGGAACGTGAGGGGTCGGGAGTCCCGAAGATGAACGGCCGATGGACGTTCGTTGGCCGGCCCCGGGGAGGAGTGAGGTCCGGTTCTCTCCTCCCCGGGGCGGGCGTCTGTGGGGTCAGTGCCGGTAGATCCCCAGCTCGGAGACCTGCCCGGCCGGCCAGCCGGTGTTGCCGGTGACGACGACCTGGACGTAGCGGGCGGTGGTGCCGGCGGGCAGCAGCACCGTCCCGAGGTTGCCGGTGGCGGGGTCGAGCAGCACGTCGGTGGGCCCGGAGACGTCGGTGAACGTCACCCCGTCGGCGCTGGTGCGGACGGTGACGGTCTCGACGCGGGCGCCCCAGCCGGCGGGCAGCTGGATCGTCACGCGTCCCACCACCTGCTCCCGGCCGGTGTCGACCTGGAGCCACTGCGGCAGCACCGCGTCGTCCGCGCTATTCCAGTAGCTGTCCGGGTTGCCGTCCACGGCCTGCCAGGCGGGGAACCACGGGTGGGCCGACGAGGCGGTCGCGGGCCGTCCGGCGGCGAGGTTGCCGTCGGGGTCGACGCCGATCGCGGTCAGCTCGACCGTGCTCGGTCCACCCGCGGAGTCGCTGTCGATCCGCAGGTAGCCGCTGTCGTTCGCCCCGCTCGTCGGGCGGTACGTCACGGTGACGGTGCACGAGCGACCGGCCGCGAGCGTGGCGCAGTCGTCGCTCGTCGTGAACGCCGCGGGGACGAACAGCTGCCCCACGGTGACCTTGTGCGGGCCGCGGTTGGTGACGACGACCTGCTGCGTCACCGACTGGCCGAGGTCGACGTAGCCGAAGTCGAGCGTGCTCGTCGACAGGGTCAGGGTGTCGTCGGCGGGCAGGCCGCAGCTCGTCGTGCGCCACCCGGTGCTCGCCCCGGTGCGGGTGACGGCGAACCCGGAGCCGCAGTCCTCGATGCCTGCGACGCCGGGCCGCGTGGAGACGACGTTGCGGAACGTGCCGGACCCGGCGGCCTGCGCCTGGAGCAGGAACGAGCCGACGCCGGTCGCCCTGAGGTCGGTCACGTGCAGGTCGGACACCGACGAGCCGTAGACCTGCAGCACCGACCACGGGCTGTCGAGCACGGTGGTGTCGGAGATCTCGACGCGCGAGGTGATGGGCGAGTCCGCCGCCCAGAGCCAGATCGCGCCGATCTGCTCCGGCACGTTCGGCACCACCGAGCCGGAGCGCAGCACGACGTTCCCTGTCAGCCGGGTGGTCCCGGCCAGCGGCGAGGCGCCGAACCGGTTGCCGACGTGCAGGCCGCCGCCCTGGGTGAGGGTGTCCGCCGCGACGGAGCGGGTGATCGCGTTGTCGGTGCCGCCGTAGATCGCGAACGCGTTGGCCAGCACCGGTGCGCTCACCGTGCTGCGGGTGACGGTGTTGCGGGCGTCGGTGGCGGGCGACGACCACAGCGCGATGCCGTCGTCCCCGGAGCCGCGCACGAACGTGTCGGTGACGGTGGAGTCGGTGACGCCGCCGGCGAGGTTGATCCCGTCGGCGAAGACGTCGGCGATGCGGACCCGGGAGATCGTCACGCCGCTGGAGGGCCCGTCGAGCCAGATGCCGGCCTTGGTGTGCTGGATCCACAGGTCCGCGATCGTCGAGTCGCGGAACGCACCGCCGACGCCGGAGTCGACGGTCGCGTCGTCGCGGTGGTCGGTGCGGCCGACGACGGCGAGCCCGGTGACGTGCACGCCCGTGGACGGCGCGCCGCCGTAGAGCCCGACGCCGGCGCCCTCGAGGACCGAGTACCGGCTGCCCGCGCCGGACAGGGTGACGCCGTCCGGCAGCGTGAGGTGGCCGGTGACCAGGTAGTGGCCGGCCGGGACCCACACCGTGCGGCCGGCCGCGGCGTCGATCGCCGCCTGGATCGCGGCGGTGGAGTCGGTGGTGAAGGTCGGGTCGGCGCCGAGGGTGGTGACGTCCAGGCTGCCGGCGGGCGCACGGCCGGCGACGGCGAGCTCGGTGTCGACGACGTCGAGTAGGTAGGAGCCGGCGCGGTCCTGGGAGCGGACCTCGAACCGCAGGCGGGTGCCCGCCGGCAGGGTCCGGCCCAGCGACACCCGGACGGTGTCGAAGTACCGGTGGTGGTTGCTCTGCGACGGGTCGTCGACGAACGGGTAGGCGCCGTAGACGTGGCTGTACCGGGACGTCAGCGCGAGCGGCGTGGCCCAGCGGCCGTCGACGCGCAGGCCGAGGGTGGCGTCCTGGCCGGTGCCGTCGGCGGTGTCCGGGATCGAGTAGCGCAGGTCGAGGGCGTTCGCCGGCACGGCGAGCACGATCTCGACGTACTGACCGGTGCGGGTCAGCTCGACGGCGCTGCGGCCGGAGGCCTCGGCCGCCGCTTGCAGGTAGCGCGTGGAGCGGGCGAGGACGCGGCCGTTCGTGGTGGCGGACTCGGCCTCGTACTCGGTGAGCGGCAGCCTCGCCCCGGCGCTGCCGACGACGGCAGCGGACGAGGCGGTGCCGAGGACGGACGTCGGGGTGGCGTGGCCGGCGGTCGTCGGGCGGAGAGCGGGGCCGGAGCCCGGGCTGGCCGCGGCCGACGTCGCCGTGACGGTGGCGACCGCGAGGGCGGTCGCGAGGACGAGCACGGGACGGCGCAATCGCATCGGCATTGATGCTCCTCGGGTGGGTCGGAACGGAGGTAGAGCGCTAAACCAACGTGGACGGTGCCCGCGACGAAACCGCTGATGGGGCCCTCAGCCGCGGGCGAGCAGGACCTCCTCGACCGCGGCGGCGACGGCGGGCGTCAGGTCGAGCGCCCGCAGGTGAGCCAGGCGCACGTGCAGCGGCAGCCGGGCCGTCGCCACCCGGTACGCCTCGCTCTTGAGGTCGTACTCGATGCGCGCCCGGTCGAGGATGCCGAACAGCCGGGCGTCGGCGTCGTCGGCGGCCAGGCCCACCGGCACGCCGAACCCGGCCTCGAGCCGAGACGCGCTGGGGACGTCGCGGACGACGAGCCGCACCACGTGCCCGTCGCGCTCCACCTCGGCCGGCACCGGCCGGCCGTCCACGGTGGCCGACGAGCGTGCGCCCTCCGGAAGGTCCGCGGCGACCAGGGACACCGTCCAGGTGCGGGTGGCCGGCACGCAGGCCGCGCACCCCTGGACCGGGTCGACGGTGACGGTGCCGGTCTTCGACCGGTACCCGATGCGGGTGCTCGCGATCGTCGCCGGGTCGGTGCCGTCGCCGGTGCCGTCGTCCTCGACGAGCGTGAAGGCGCCGTCCGCACCGGGCACGACGAGCAGCTCGAGGTGCACCGGGTTGACCGGCTCGTTGCCCGGCACCTGCGCGCCGTCCAGCGGCACGATCGCACCGGGTGCCGCCAGCACGGGCACCGCGTCCAGGCCGCGGTGCAGGTCGATCAGCCGGTCGCCGTCGTAGACCTGGCCGCTGAGCACGTCCACCCAGGTGCCCTCCGGCAGCCAGGTGCGCACTGTGGCCAGCTCGGTGACCGGGTCCGCCGGCGACGTCACGGCCGAGACGACCAGCTCGGAGCCGAACAGGAACTCGTGGCCCACCTGGTAGGCCTGCTCGGCCTCCGGCCAGCGGTAGTACATCGGCAGCACCAGCGGCACCGAGTCCTGCGCGGCGCGGTGGTTCATGGTGTGCAGGTACGGCACCAGCCGGTGGCGCAGCCGCAGGTACCTCGTCTGCACGTCCCGCGCGGCCGGCGAGAACGCCCACGGCGCCTTGTCCGTGAACGGGTTGTTCGACGAGTGCAGCCGCAGGATCGGTGAGAAGCAGCCGAGCTGGACCCAGCGGGTGGCGAGCTCGTCGTCCTTGGTGCCGTGGAAGTGCCCGCCGACGTCGTGGCTCCACCAGCCGTAGCCGATGTTCGACGCGGTGGCGGTGAAGTACGGCTGGAACGCCAGCGACTTCCACGAGATGACGCTGTCGCCGGAGAACCCCACCGGGTAGCGGTGGCTGCCCGGCCCGGCGTACCGGGAGAACGTCAGCGGCCGGCGCCCGTCGCGGGCGTTGTCGAGGAAGTGGAAGTGGTTGAGCATCCACAGCGGGTCGATGCCGGCCACCCGCGAGTGCGGCCCGGACTGCCAGTCGAGCCACCAGAAGTCGACGCCGTCCGCCTCCAGGCCGCGATGCAGCACGTCGAAGTACGCCTCGAGGAAGGCCCGGTCGGTGACGTCGAACGCGATCGGGTCGCCGTCCGGCACCCGGCCGAGCGCGTCGCACATCGCCTCGTAGGCGTCCTCGTGGGGGCGCACGCCGTCGGCGGGGTGGACGTTGAGCGTGACGCGTAGGCCGTGGCGGTGCAGCCAGTCCAGCAGGGCCGCCGGGTCGGGGAACAGGTCGCGGTTCCAGGTGTAGCCGGTCCAGCCGGAGCCGAGCCTCGGGTCGACGTCGGTGACGTGCCAGTCCATGTCCAGCACGCTCACCGAGAACGGGATGCCCTCGCGGGCGAACCGCGTCATCAGCTCGCGGTACCCGTCGGCGGTGTAGCGGTGGTAGCGGCTCCACCAGTTGCCGAGCGCCCAGCGCGGCAGCACCGGGGTCGGTCCTGACAGCGCGTGGAAGGCCCGCAGCGCCTCGAGGTAGTCGTGGCCGTAGCCGAACAGGTACAGGTCGGTGCGCGAGCCGTCGCGCGGGCTCACCCAGCCGTCGGGCTCGAACACCATCGAGCGCGAGTCGTCGAGCACCGCGAAGCCCTGCCGGGAGACGACGCCCGCCTCGAGCGGGATCGCGCCGTCCGCCTCGTCGAGCGTGCGGGCGGTGCCGCCCAGGCCGTCCGCAGGCTCGCCGTAGCGCCACACCGAGGTGTACGCGGACAGCCCGCCCAGCACCTCGACGCGCAGCCCGGCGGTGGTGAACGGGCCGCGGTCGTAGGTGAGCCGCAGCCGGCTGGTCACGATCTCCAGCACCGGCCCGCGGTCGACGAGCCGGAAGCCGGGCACCGGCAGCCGGCGGCGCTGCGCCAGCGTCGACGGCCGGTCCTCGAACACGCCGTCGGCGGCGTACTCGAGCCGCAGCAGACCGTCGGTGAGCACGGTGATGCGGTAGTGGTCGCCGGCCACGACGGCGTCGGGGTCTGCCACCGACCGGGTGTCGGTCAGCGTGCTGACGACGGACATGGGGCTCCCAAGGGCTGGTGCGGGGTGGTGGTCTGCGGGGGCGGCCGGACCGGCCGCCGCGTCGTCGGGCATCGCGCTCATCCCTTGACCGCCCCGGACAGCCCGGCGCCGCGCAGGAACATCCGCTGGAACACGAGGAACAGCACGATCGGGATCGCGGTGGAGATCGCCAGCGCCGCGAGGAACACGTCGAGCTCGATGTAGCTCGCCAGCGCCGGCAGCCGGACCGACAGCGGCTGGTGCGCGGGGTCCGGCAGCACCAGCAGCGGCCAGAGGAAGTCCTTCCAGGCCGCGAGGATCGCGAACACCGAGACCACGCCGAGGATGGGCCTGCTCATCGGCAGCACGATCGACACGAACATCCGCCCCGGCCCGGCGCCGTCGACCTTCGCCGCCTCGAACACCTCGCGCGGCAGGCTGTCGAAGAACCGCTGCACCAGCACGACGTTGAACGCCGACGCCCCGGCCGGCAGCCACACCGCCCAGAACGAGTTGAGCAGCGAGTGCCCGATCACCGGCGGGTTCAGGATCGTCAGGTACAGCGGCACCAGCAGCACCACGGCCGGCACGAACAGCGTGCTCAGGACGAGCCAGTAGACGACCTTGCCGTAGCGCGGCCGCAGCACCGACAGCACGTAGCCGCCGGTGGTCGCAACGAGCATCTGGCACAGCCACGAGCCGGCCGCGATGATCAGCGTGTTGCCGAAGAAGTGGCTGATCTGCACCCGCGTCCACGCGGTGGCGAGGTTCGCCCAGTCGACGCCGT
>CAZFTZ010000061.1:0-11730 GCA_964521875.1 uncultured Cellulomonas sp.
GCGGGCCTCGCGGAGGCGGGCGAGGAGGTCGGCGAGCCGGTCGCCCCCGGCGGCCGTCCCGTTCCCGAGGTGGAGCCGCCCACGCCGCCCGACGAGGACGAGGGCGCGGACGAGGCCGACGAGGACGGGGCCGACGAGGACGGCGGGCGGCAGCAGCCCGAGGTGGCCGACGAGCACGAGCAGCACGCCTGACGGGGGACGGACGGGTCGGGAGCGGCCGGCAGGCCCCGGCTAGGATGATCGGCGCGCACCGACGCGCATTCCCCCGATCGACGAAGAGGTGTGCTCCATGTCCGTCCGCCGTGTCGCCCTGCTCACCGCGGGTGGCTTCGCCCCGTGCCTGTCCTCGGCCGTCGGCGGGCTCATCGAGCGGTACACGGAGATCGCTCCGGACGTCGAGATCATCGCCTACCAGCACGGCTACCACGGCCTGCTGCTCGGCGAGAAGGTGGTGGTCGGCGACGAGGTGCGCAAGCACGCGGGCGTGCTGCACCGGTTCGGCGGCTCACCGATCGGCAACAGCCGGGTCAAGCTGACCAACCGCGCCGACGCCGAGAAGCGCGGCCTGGTCAAGCCCGGCGAGGACCCGCTGCAGGTCGCCGCCGAGCAGCTCAAGGCGGACGGCGTCGACGTGCTGCACACGATCGGTGGCGACGACACCAACACCACCGCGGCCGACCTCGCGGCGTACCTGCACGCCAACGGCTACGAGCTGACGGTCGTCGGTCTGCCCAAGACGATCGACAACGACGTGGTGCCGATCCGCCAGTCGCTCGGCGCGTGGACCGCCGCGGAGCAGACCGCGCGGTTCGCGGCCAACGTCATCGGCGAGCACCGGTCCGGCCCGCGGATGCTCATCGTCCACGAGGTGATGGGACGCAACTGCGGCTGGCTGACGGCGGCGTCGGCCGCCAAGTACCGCGAGTGGCTCGACACCCAGCAGTGGGTGCCGGGCATCGGCCTGTCGCGCGAGCGCTGGGACATCCACGCGGTGCTGGTCCCCGAGCTGCCGGTCGACCTGGACGCCGAGGCGACGCGACTGCGTGGGGTCATGGACGAGATCGGGAACGTCAACATCTTCCTGTCCGAGGGCGCCGGCCTGCGCGAGATCGTCGCGCAGCTGGAGTCGGAGGGTAAGGAGGTCCAGCGCGACGCGTTCGGGCACGTCCGGCTCGACACGATCAACCCCGGCCAGTGGTTCGCCAAGCAGTTCGCGGCCAGGCTCGGCGCCGAGAAGGTCATGGTCCAGAAGTCCGGCTACTTCGCCCGCTCCGCCGCGGCCAACGCCGAGGACCTGCGCCTGATCAAGTCGATGACCGACCTGGCTGTCGAGTGCGCGCTCCGGGGCGAGTCCGGCGTGATCGGGCACGACGAGGAGGCCGGCGACCGGCTGCGCGCGATCGAGTTCCCGCGGATCGCCGGTGGCAAGCCGTTCGACACCACCCAGCCCTGGTTCCGCGCGCTGCTCGAGGACATCGGGCAGCCGGTGACGGCAGGCGCGACCGCATGAGCGTGCCTCCCGAGCCCGGCGTGCTCGAGGGCCTCGACGCGTGGCAGCAGCTGACGGTGGACCAGCAGCCGGCCTGGCCCGACGAGGCCGCGGTGCGCCGGGCGCGGGAGCGGCTGGCGGGGCTGCCGCCGCTCGTCTTCGCCGGTGAGGCCGACGAGCTCAAGGGTCGGCTCGCCGCGGCCGGCCGGGGCGAGGCGTTCCTGCTGCAGGGCGGCGACTGCGCGGAGATCTTCGAGGAGGCGACCGCCGACCGGATCCGCCAGAAGATCATGACGGTCCTGCAGATGGCGCTGATCCTCACCTACGGTGCCAGCCTGCCGGTGATCAAGATGGGCCGGATGGCCGGCCAGTACGCCAAGCCGCGCTCGTCGGACACCGAGACGCGGGACGGCGTGACGCTGCCCGCGTTCCGCGGCGACATCGTCAACGGCTGGGAGTTCACGCCCGAGTCCCGCACCCCGGACCCGGCGCGGCTGCTCGAGGCGTACCACACGTCCGCCTCGACGCTGAACCTCATCCGTGCGTTCACCACCGGCGGGTTCGCCTCGCTGATGCGCGCCCACGAGTGGAACCGCGGCTTCATGGCGAACAACCCCGCATACTCGCGGTACGACCAGGTCGCCACCGAGATCGACCGTGCGATCCGGTTCATGATCGCGTGCGGCGCCGACTTCGAGGCGTTGCGGGCGGTGGACTTCTACGCCTCCCACGAGGGCCTGCTGCTCGACTACGAGCGACCGCTGACGAGGATCGACAGCCGCACCGGAACCGCCTACGACTGCTCGGCGCACTTCCTGTGGATCGGGGAGCGCACCCGCCGGCTGGACGGCGCGCACGTCGACTTCTTCTCGCGGGTGCGCAACCCGCTCGGCGTCAAGCTCGGCCCGAACGCCACCGGCGACGAGGCGATCGCACTGATCGACAGGCTCAATCCGACCGGCGAGCCGGGACGGCTGACCTTCGTCACCCGGATGGGTGCCGGGCTGGTCCGCGACCGGCTGCCTGCCCTGGTGGAGAAGGTCACCGCCGACGGCCGTCCGGTCACCTGGGTGTGCGACCCGATGCACGGCAACGGGATCATGTCCGCGTCCGGCTACAAGACGCGGCGGTTCACCGACGTGATGGACGAGGTCGCCGGCTTCTTCGAGGTGCATCGCGCGCTGGGCACCGTGCCCGGCGGCCTGCACATCGAGCTGACAGGTGACGACGTCACCGAGGTGCTGGGCGGCACCGAGGAGATCGACGACGACGGGCTGGCGCGCCGCTACGAGACGCGCGTCGACCCGCGGCTGAACCACCAGCAGTCGCTGGAGATGGCGTTCCAGGTGGTGGAGCTGCTCCGGCGCTCCTGAAGGCTCCCCACGGGGACGATCCTCGCAAGCATACGTCGACGTATACTTCCCGGTATGTCGACGAATACCACCGTCAAGGTGCCGACGCGGTTGCGCGACCGGCTGGCTGCGCGTGCGCGCGCGCGGGGGACGACTCTGGCCGGAGCACTGGAACAGGTGCTGGACGCGACCGAGGAGCAGGAGTTCTGGGAGGCGGTTCGCCGCCAGAACGCGACGTCCACACCCGACGAGCTCTCGGGTGTCGCCCTGCGTGACGACCTGGGTGACGTCGCCGACGACGCACTCGGACGGGAGGGCTGGTGAGGCGCGGCGAGATCTTCCTCGCCGACCTCGGAGACCCTGTCGGCCACGAGCAGGCGTTCGTCCGGCCGGTCGTCGTCATGTCCGCCCAGCCGTGGCTCGACTCGAACCCGCCGGTCGTCCACGTGCTGCCGCTGACGCGCACGCGGCGAGAGTCCGCAACGGTCGTCGAGGTGGAGCCGGGGAGGTCGGGACTGTCCGCGACGAGCTACGCCAAGTGCGAGGATCTGCGGGCCGTGTCGGTGGAGCGCATGGAGAAGCGATTCGGGCAGATCGACGACGTGGCGATGGCACGGGCAGAGACCATCGTCCGCCGCCTGCTGGCACTGCCCTGACCCGGCCGCCGTCAGAAGACGAAGATCGTCACGGTCGAGTTGCGCGGGGCCGTCTTGCCGTCGCCACCGGCGGGGTTCTGGTCGTACACCAGGTTGGGACCGTGTTTGCCGCCGATCGTGCTGGTCAGCACGCTCACCTTGAACCCGGCGTCCTCGAGCGTCTTCTGCGCCTTGTCTGCCTTGAGACCGTAGACGTCGGGGATCGCGAGCATCTCGACGCCCTTGCTCACGACGACCTTCACGGTGTCCCCGTGGTGCGCCGGAGTGCCCGAGACCGGGTCCTGGCTGATGATCTGACCCGCCGCGACGGTGTCGCTGAACTGTTCCTCGGACACCTCGAGCTTGAGCTTGTCCTGGTCCAGCTGCGTGGTCGCGGCGTCGACCGTCGCGCCCACCACCGAGGTGATCGTCGTCGGCGTCGGCCCGTTGGCGACCACGAGCGTGACGTCGGACTGGCGCTTGACCTGCTTGCCGGGGTCGGCGGGCTCGGCCTGACCCTTCACGGTCACGGTGGCGGAGAGCACCTGGCCGAGCGCGGCGGTGTCGTCGTACTGCGGCGGGCCGTAGACGACGTGCAGGTCGGCGGCCGCCAGGGCGTCCTCGGCCTCCTTCTGCAGCTTGCCGACCACGCCGTCCGGGATCGTCACCAGGTCGACGCCCTTCGACACGGTGTACGTCACCACGCTGCCCTTCGGTACACGAGTCCCGGCGCCGGGGGAGAAGGCGAACACCGTGCCCGACGGCGCGTCGTCGCTGAACTCGGTGTCGGGCGTCCCCTCGAGGCCCTGAGCGGCGAGCAGCTCCCGGGCCTGGTCCTCGGTCGTCACCCCCGAGTCGAGCGCCGGCACCGTGGTGTACGAGCCAGGCCCTGCGTTCATGTACCACCAGCCACCGCCGCCCAGGCCGGCGAGCACGACGAGTGCGATCACCGCCGTCAGCACCCGGTTGCGTCGCTTCTTCGGCGGCGCGGCGGTGGCCGACGACGACAGACCCAGGCCGATCGGCAGCGCGACGGTGGTGCCGCGGACCGCGTCGAGGCGCGTGGTGGCGCGCTGGTCGGGATCGAGCAACTGGTCGTCGTCCGGCGGCACGACGTCGTTGGGTTCGTCGGGCAGGTGGTCCGTGTCGGGGTCGGTGGCCACCGGGAGCACGACCGTCGGCGTGACGTCGGCATGGCGGGCGAGCGTCTCGTCGTCCAGCTCGAGGCGGGTGCGGCGCAGCAGGGCGAGTGCGGCGCCGGCGTCCACCGGTCGGTCGGCAGGGTCGCGCGCCGCCAGCGCGCCGACGAGCTCGGCGACCTCGCTCGGCAGCCACGCCACCAGCGTCGACGCTGCCGGGATGTCGGTGTTGACGTGCTGGTACGCCACCTGGATCGCGGTCTCGCCAGTGAACGGCTGGCGCCCGGTCAGCATCTCGAACAGCAGGATGCCGCACGCGTAGACGTCGGTCCGGGCGTCGGCGACGCCGCGCGTGACGAGCTCGGGCGCCAGGTAGGCCACGGTGCCCAGCACGGTGCCGGTCGTGGTCGACGTCACCTCGGTGACCGCGCGGGCCAGGCCGAAGTCGCCGAGCTTGACCCGGTCGTCGGAGTCCAGCAGCACGTTCTCCGGCTTGATGTCGCGGTGCACCAGCCCGGCGCGGTGGGCCGCGGTGAGCGCGTCGAGCACGTGCTCGGTGACGCGCAGCGACTCGCCGACCGACAGCGCGCCCTGCTCCGCAAGCCGCCGGCGCAGCGTGGTGCCGTCGACGTACTCCATCGTCAGGTAGCTGGTGTCGCCGTCGACCCCCTGGTCGAACACGCTGACCAGTCCGGGGTGCGCCAGCCGGGCGGCGGTGCGGGCCTCACGCCGGAACCGGGCGACGAAGTCCGCTCCGCTGACCCCCTCGGCGAGGTGCGGGTGCATCACCTTGAGTGCAACCTCGCGGTCCAGCCGCCGGTCGACCGCCAGGTACACGGTGGCCATGCCGCCCCGCGCGATGCGCGAGACCACCTCGTAGCGCCCGTCGACGAGACGGCCGACGAGAGGGTCGGTGACGGTGGTTCCCACGGGCGCAGTCTAGGTCGGGCGTCTCGTCGCGCCCGGGAGGTTGGCAGGGTCGATGAGAAGGGTCACGCCCGCTGGAGGGTGTAGCCACCGTCCCGTTCGCGGTGCGTGCCGCCGCGCGCCCCGCACCGTCCGCCGCTCTCCGGCTGACGTCATGCGAAGCGGGACATCAGCGCCCGGACGTTCGCGACGTACTGCTTGGTGTCCGTGAACATGCCGTTGCGCTGCACCGAGGAGGCGCCTTGGTAGTACCCGGCGATCGCCGTCGACAGGTCCGGGCTGGAGCGCACCAGCTGCTTGAGGATCGCCACGCCCGCGGTGACGTTGTCGCGCGGGTCCAGCAGGTTGAGGTCGCGCCCGACGAGGTCGCTCGCCCACTGCCCGGAGGACGGGATCACCTGCATCGCGCCGATGGCGTTGGCGGGGGAGACCAGCGAGTGGTCGAAGCCGGACTCCTGGTACGAGACGGCCAGCGCCAGCGCCGGGTCGACTCCCATCGAGGTCGCGGTGCTGGCGACGAGCGCACGCATCTGGTCCTTCGTCGGGACGCCGATCGCGAGCAGCGTGGCGCGGTTGGCGTTCGCGGCGGCGACGACCGGCGCCGGGTAGGTGCGGCCGGCGAACGAGTCACCGACGAGCGGCGTCGCGGTCGCGGTCACCGGCACCGCCAGCACCTGGCCGATGCGGATGAGCGAGGCATTCTTGATGCCGTTGGCCTGCTGGATCGCCGCGACGGTGGTGCCGTACCTGGTGGCGATGCCGCTCAGCGTGTCGCCCCGGGCGACGGTGTAGCTCGTCGTCGTGGTGGTGGTGACCGTGGCCGTGGCGGCGACGGCGGCCGGAGCCGGTGCAGCCGCGCCGTTCGCGGGCACCGTGAGCACCTGGCCGATGCGGATGAGGGACGGGTTCTTGATGCCGTTCGCGGAGGCGAGGGCTGCGACCGTGGTGCCGTACCTCGCCGCGATCCGGCTGAGGGAGTCGCCGGAGGCGACCGTGTAGCTCGTCGTCGCGGGCGCGGCGGTGGCGGCGGCCGCAGGGGCGGCGGCGCCCTTCGTCGGGATGGTGAGCACCTGGCCGACGCGGATGTACGACGGGTTCGCCAGCGAGTTCGCGGCGGCGATGGTGGCCACGGACACCCCCGTGCGTGCGGCGATGTGGCTCACCGTGTCACCGCGCTGCACGGTGTAGTGGGTGTCGGCGTGAGCGGGAGCGGCGACCCCGACGGCGGCGGCCGTCAGTGCGAGCGTCGCGCCGGTCCCGGTGGCGACGCGGCGGATCGCCGCGGTCCGGGGGTTGGCGGAGGACATGGGGCTCCTTCGAGATCGGGGACTGCCGTGTTACTGGTGTTACTGATGTGACGAAAGTTCACTGTAGCTGTCGATTCACGGCCGGGAAAGCCGGGTGTCCGAACCGTCCCGGTCCTCGCACGTTTCCTAGGCTGTGCGGGTGAACAGCGCGAACATCGACGACCTCGTCGGCGAATGGCTCACCGTCCCGGACGTCGCCGAGCGTCTGGACGTCGAGGTGAGCAAGGTGCGACGGCTGCTCGAGGAGCGGCGGATCGTCGGCGTGCGCGGCGGGGAGCCGCCGGTGCTGCGGGTGCCGGCCGCGTTCCTGGTCCCGGGCAACCTGGCCAACCCCGCCCAGCGCGGCGCACCCGACGAGGCTCCGGCGTGGACCGTGCTCGCGGCACTGCAGGGCACGTTCACCGTGCTCGCCGACGTCGGCTTCGACGACGTCGGCGCGATCAGGTGGCTGTTCACGGAGGACGACTCTCTCGGCAGCACGCCGATGGCGGCGCTGCTGGCCGGCCGCAAGTCCGCCGTGCGCCGGGTGGCGCAGTCGGAGCTCTGAGGCGCCGCCGAGCGGTGGCTCAGGAGCGGCGGTCCACCGACTGCCGTGCCAGCGCCACCAGGTGCGCGCGGGCTTCGTCGGGCCAGCCCTGCTGCTCGACGAGACCGAGTGCGGTGCCTGCGAGCGAGTCGATGAGCTTCTCGACCTCGTCGGGCGCCCCTGTCGCCGCGATCGCGTCCGCGACGCGCGCCGCCTCCGCCGCCGAGAGCGCCGGGTCGCCCAGCCGGGTGCGCAGCAGGTCGACGGTCCGTTCGTCGCCAGCCTGGTGCGCCAGCCGCAGCGCCCGCGCGACGAGCAGCGTGCGCTTGCCCTCGCGCAGGTCGTCGCCTGCGGGCTTGCCGGTGACCGCCGGGTCGCCGAACACGCCGAGCAGGTCGTCGCGCAGCTGGAACGCCTCGCCGAGCGGCAGGCCGATCGCTCGGCACGCGGCCAGCGCTTCGTCGGACGCCCCGGCCAGCGCGGCGCCGAGCGCGAGCGGGTGCTCCACCGAGTACCGCGCCGACTTGGACCTGATCACCTGCCGGGCGCGCTCCTCGACGCGGTCCGCGTCGTCGTCCCACGGCAGGGACTGCGCCAGCAGGTCGAGGTACTGCCCGACGGTCACCTCGGTGCGCATCTCGTCGAACACCGCACGCGCCCGCGTGCCCGCGGCGGGCGGGACCGTCGCGGCGGCGGCAGCGAACTCGGCGTCACCGGCGACGAGCGCCAGGTCACCCAGCAGGATCGCCACCGAGACGCCGTAGCGGGAGCCGTCCCCGCACAGCCCGTCGCGCCGGTGCAGCGCCGCGTACTCGCGATGCGCGGCGGGCCGGCCGCGACGGGTGTCGGAGTCGTCGATCACGTCGTCGTGGAACAGCGCGGCGCCGTGGAACAGCTCGAGCGCCGCCCCGGCGCGCAGCGCGGCCACCTCGTCGGGCGTCCCGGGCATGCCGCCGTGGGCACGCCACGACCAGTACGCGAACGACGCGCGCAGCCGCTTGCCGCGGGACAGCAGCGCGGCGACCGACTCCGCGAGCGGAGCCGCCTGCGCGGCGATCGCCGTCACGTCACGGGCCAGCCGTTCCGCGTGCTCGGCGAGCAGCGCGTCCACCCGCCCGCGCACGTCGTCGCTGCCGGTAGGCGAGGTGGGGCTGGTCACCCGGCCAGCCTAGGGGAGCCCGTCCGGCCGGCGCCCGGGCCTCAGGGCTTGACCGTGCCGCCCAGCGTCATGGTGCGGACGCCGTCGCGGTCGAGCACGCCGATCAGCACGAACTCGGCCCCGTCCGACCGCGCGAACGACGCCTGTGCGGCCAGGCTCGGGTCCGGCTGGCTCGGCGGCGACTCGGTGAAACCGGCCGCCAGCAGCGACGCTCGCACCGCCTCCAGCAGCCCGGCCGCGTCCTGCTCGCTGCGGACGTTGAGGCTGATCTGCACCGTCCCGTCAGCCGCGGGCTTGGCCGACGAGACGAGGATCTCCGCGCCCTCGGGCACGGCCACGAGCTGGGTGGGGAACCCGTCGGCGAGCCGGCCGGTGGCCGTGTCCGGCGCCGGCTGGTCCACCAGCAGCTCCTCGGAGGCGGTGGGCGACGGCTCGGTCGCGGTGGTACCGACGAGGGTGGCGGGCGCGCTCGTCGCACATCCGCCGAGCGTGCCGGCGAGCAGGACCAGGGTCAGTGCGGCCCGGGCCCCGGTGCGGGTGGGCGTGTGCACCGGCACAGGGTACCGGCACCCGCTCGGCGACCCGACCTCGGATCCTGTGGGCAGCGGACCTCGCCCACAGGCCGGCACCGGGGCCGGCGAAGGCGGTGCGCGCGTCCGGTGAGGTCTGCCCATGGACACCCCGACGCTGCGCGTCAGCGAACCCCGCGAGATGCTCTCGCTCATCCCGTACCAGCTGGGCTTCCACCCGACGGAGTCGGTCGTGGCGGTGAGCCTGCGCCCGCCGAGGGGCCGGGTCGGCCTCGTCGTGCGCGTCGACCTGCCGGACATGGCGCACCCGGGCCACGGACCTCAGCTCGCGCGCGACGTCGTCGCGCTGCTGGACGGCGACGGTGCCGAGCGCGCGTTCGTCGTCGTCTACACGCGCGACGACCCGCGGCAGGGGCGGGACCCGGAGGTCGCGGCGGCGGTGGCGCACTTCCGCGACGCCGCGGACGCACCGTTCGGCGACGTCGCCGCGTGGGCGGTGACGGCGACCGGATACCTCTCCCTCGACTGCGGGGACGCATGCTGCCCGCCCGGGGGACGCCCGCTGGCGGACCTCGTCGGCACGCAGGTCAGCGCCCAGATGGTGCTCGCCGGCGCCTCGGTCGCGGACTGCCGCGAGGACGTGGGGCGCATCCGGCCCGCCGGCGGGGACGCCCGGCGATCGGTCGCGCGGGTGCGCCGGCGCTGGGAGGCGCGTCGCCTGCGGGCGTCCGACGAAGGACCGGCCGTCGCCGAGCGATGGCGCGCCGACTCGGTGCGCGCCTGGCGGCGGGCGGTCGGCGAGCAGCTCGACAGGCCAGGCGGACCGACGGCCGCCGCACTGGGCCGGCTCGAGGCCGGGCTCGCCGACGGCCGGGTGCGCGACGCGGTGCTGGTGGCCCTCGTCCCCGGGCAGGGTGACCTGCCGGAACGCTGCGTGCGCGGCGAGCGCGCCGGCCGTGAGGACGACGCCGGGCTCGGACGAGCGCTCGCGCTCGTCGTCGACCCGCTGTCCGGGGTGCCCGCCCCGCCGGCCGCCACCCGTGTCCACGAGGCGGTGCTCGAGGCGGTCGTCGCGCACGGGGAGAGCGGGCGGCAGGGGGCGGCGCTCACGCTGCTCGCGCTGCTCGCATGGTGGCGCGGCGACGGGGCGCGGGCGCAGATCCTGCTGGAGCGCGCGCTGGAGGACGACCCGCAGCACCGGCTCGCACTGCTGCTCTCCGAGGCGGTCTCGGGAGGCGTCGCTCCGGGGTGGGTGCGCGCCGCGCGGTAGGCCGTGCCCGCTCGTCGGGCGGGGTGCGAGACGGTAGCGTCGCCGCCAGGTTCCGGCTCGACGAAGGCGGGAGGCGGCGGATGGCTGTCGTGGTGGGGTTCCTCGCGACGGTGGAGGGGCGCGCCGCGCTGGACGCGGCGGTGCGCGAGGCGACGCTGCGCGACGACCGGGTGGTGGTGGTCGTCAGCACGCGGCAGGACGAGAGCGCGGAGCAGCGTCACGACCTGGAGGTGGCGCTCGAGGCTGTCGGCCAGGAGCTGAAGGGCAGGGGCCTGGACCACGAGATCCGGCTGCTGGACGGCGGCGACGTGGCCGACGACCTCATCGGCTCCGCCGAGGAGACGCACGCGCAGCTCGTCGTCATCGGGCTGCGACGGCGCAGCCCGGTCGGCAAGCTGATCCTGGGCGCCAACGCGCAGCGCGTGCTGTTCGACGCTCCGTGCCCCGTGCTGACGGTGAAGCCCGACCTGTAGCGGGTGGGAATCATCCGGCGGCGTGGCACGTTGGGCAACGAAAGCACCAGTGCGGATCCAGCGGATCACCCGTCCTGCCGGGCGGCGGGAGCCGTTCCGGCGGACAGGTCGTCGGTACAATATCGGTCTGTCCGTCGGACCGTGGCTGCGGTGCCGGTGCCGCCGATAGCTGCCGAAAGGTAATACGTGTCGCCCAAGACGTTGACTGCTGCCCTCCAGCCCGAACCTGAGACCCCCGTCACCCAGCCCGTGGCTCGTCGGCGCGTGTCCGCGGCGACCGCCGCCAAGACCCGGGTGACGGCGACGGTGGACGAGGAGACCCCGGCTGCCCGCAAGCGGGCCACCAAGACCGCCCCGAAGGCGCCGAAGGCCGTCGACCCCGTGGTCGACGAGGACGCCGAGGACGTCGAGGACGAGGCCGACGACATCGAGCCCGAGGGCGACATCGACCTGGTCGAGGACGTCGAGGCGGACGTCGAGGACGTCGTCGCGGAGGACGTCGAGGTCGCCGAGACGGAAGCCGTCGAGGCCGAGCCTGGCGACGAGGAGTCCACCGAGGACGAGGAGACCCCGGCCAAGGCCGAGGAGGACGAGGCTTCCGAGGACACCGGCTTCGTCTACTCCGACGCGGACGACGACGACGCCCCGGCGCAGCAGGTCGTCACCGCCGGCGCCACCGCCGACCCGGTCAAGGACTACCTCAAGCAGATCGGCAAGGTCGCGCTCCTCAACGCCGAGCAGGAGGTCGAGCTCGCCAAGCGCATCGAGGCCGGCCTGTTCGCCGAGGAGAAGCTGGCCAAGGACTTCGGAGGCATCGACAAGACGAAGACCGACGCGGACACCCGCCGCCTGATCCGCGAGCTGGAGTGGATCGCGCAGGACGGTCGTCGGGCGAAGAACCACCTGCTCGAGGCGAACCTGCG
>CAZFTZ010000062.1:0-4103 GCA_964521875.1 uncultured Cellulomonas sp.
GGTGGCTGGCGCGTCTGGCACATCGTCTTCGGCGTGCTGCTCGTCGGCGCGGCCGTGCTGACGTTCGCCAACCCGGGCGCGACGTTCGTCTCCCTCGCCGTCGTCATGGGTGCCTACTTCGTCGTCGCCGGCACGTTCGACATCGTGTTCAGCCTGTTCAACGTTCACGTCCCCGGCTGGTGGCTGCAACTGCTCGCCGGCATCGCCGAGCTGGTGCTCGGGTTCCTCGCCTCCCGCTCCTTCGAGTCCAGCGCCGTGGTGCTGGTGACCTACGTCAGTGTCCTGGCCGTGTTCCGCGGCCTGTCCGAGATCGCCGCGGGTTTCGCGGTGCGCAGCGTCACCTCGACGGCGCGCGCCCTCGCCCGGTGAACGCCCGGTGAAAGGTGGAGTCATGGCCCTGTCCGACGAGCTCCTGAAGCTCTCCCAGCAATCCCAGCACCTCGAGGAGTCGATCGAGGCGACCAAGCAGCGCAACGACCAGCGGCTCGCGACGCGCAAGTCCGAGCTCGAGGCCCAGCTCGCGGCCGGCCGCGCCTCGCTGCACGCACGCGCCGCTCAGGCGTCCGACGACGAGCAGGCGGCGTGGGCCGACGCACAGAAGTCGGTGTCCGACGCCTTCGCCTCGCTGCGCGCCGGCGTCTCCGAGCACCGCACCCGCGCGGCGGTCAAGCGCGCCGGGCGGGCGGCCGACGAGGCCGAGTCGGAGGCGCTCGACGCGATCGAGTTCGCGGTCTATGCCATCCAGGAGGCGGAGTACGCCGTGCTGGACGGGGCGGCCGCCCGCGACGAGGCCGACGCGCGCGCTGCCGCCGCGGCAGCCGGGCAGGCGTCCGCGGCGTACGACGACCCCGCGACGTCGTGACCCGCGCCTCGTAGCGTGTGCGGGGTGGACCGGGCCCCGGAGATCTGGCCGCTGCTGGCGCGGCTGACGCGCGAGGTCCGTGCCGCGGACCCGGGGCTCGCCGAGCAGATGGCGCGGGCGATCCGGTCCGAGGTGGACTTCTACCGCACCCGCGACACCGTGCCGTTCGCCGCGATGGTCGCCTCCGCCACCGACCACATCGAGGCGATCGCCAGCGCCGACGAGCCCGCCGAGGTCCGCGACGCGCCCGCCCGGCGCATGGGCGAGGCGCGGGCACGCGACGGCGTCGCCCTGTCCGACGTCACCGACGCGTTGCGCGCCGGCACCCGGTTCCTGTGGAGCCGGATCGTCGCCCACGCCCGCGCGATCGGCGCCGCGACCGACGCCGAGCTCGTCGACCTGGCCACCGAGGTCTGGGTGATGCACGGCGACTACGTCCAGGCGATGACCGCCGGGTTCCGCAAGGAGAGCGCGCAGGCGCTGCTGGGTCGCCAGCAGGAGCGGCTCGGGCTCGTCTACGGACTGCTCACCGCGCGCGGCCAGGAGGCGTCCTCGCCGTGGGACGCGGTGGACCGCCTC
The DNA here is from genome assembly GCA_964521875.1 of uncultured Cellulomonas sp. Taxonomy (GTDB): domain Bacteria; phylum Actinomycetota; class Actinomycetes; order Actinomycetales; family Cellulomonadaceae; genus Cellulomonas. The sequence goes on from CAZFTZ010000062.1 coordinate 1,442, forward strand.
GGGCTGCCGCGCGAGGGTGGCTTCGTCGTCGTCGCGGCGAAGGCCGAGGTGCTGGGCCGGATGCCGCTCCCCCGCGTCGAGGCGAGCCTCGCCGAGGCCGGGACGGTCTCGGCGTGGGTGATGACCGGCGGCACCCAGCTCGGCATCGTCAGCACGGCAGACCCCGGCTGGCGGGCGCGGCTGACGAGCATCGCCGCCGACTGCGGCGCGAGCGCCGGGGTCAGCCCGGTCGAGACCGAGTACGGCCGGATCGGCTGGTGCGTGCGGCTCGCGCGCACCGCGCTGGCCGCCGCCGGCCGGGCCGAGCTGTGCTTCTTCGACGACGCTCCGGTGCCGGTCGCCGCCGCCGGCTCGCCGGAGGTCAGCGCGCCGATGGTCGACGCGGTGCTCGGCGGGCTGCTGGCGGCGCCCGCGTCCGAGCGCGACGTGCTGCTCGACACGTTGACGCAGTGGTTCGCGTCCGACGGCACGGTCGCCGACGCCGCCGCCCGCGGCTGGGTGCACCAGAACACGGTGCGCAACCGGCTGCGGCGGGTCGTGGCGCTCACCGGCCGCGACGTCACGCACCCGCGCGAGGCGGCCGAGCTGTACCTGGCGCTCACCGCCTACCGGCAGGCGGCGCCGCGGCCCGCGCCCTAGTGCCCGGTGGGCGCCGGCGGGAGGGCTGGGTCCTTCGTCGGGCGCCCCACGAACAGCGCCCCGACCACGCCGAAAAGCGCGATCACCGCGCCGCAGAGGAACGCGGTCCGGATGCCGGACGCCAAGGCGTGCACCTGGTCCGCTCCGGCCGCCGCCTGCGAGGCCGCCACACCGGACATCACCGCGACGAACAGCGCCGTCCCCGCGGCACCGGCGACCTGCTGCACGGTGCCGACCGTCGCCGAGCCGTGCGAGTACAGCCGCTCCGGCAGCGCGCCGAGCCCGGTGGAGAACAGCGGCGTGAACGTGAACGCCAGCCCGACCGACAGCGCGACGTGCGCCGCCAGCAGGAAACCCCAGGGCGTGCCGGCGCGGACCGTCGTCAGCGCCCACAGCACGGCGGCGACCAGCGCGACACCGGGCACCAGCAGCGGGCGGACGCCCACGCGGTCGTACAGCCGCCCGACGACCGGGCCGAGCAGGCCCATCACCAGCCCGCCCGGGAGCAGCAGCAGGCCCGAGCGCAGCACGTCCATGCCGAGCACGTTCTGCATGTACATCGGCAGCAGGATGATCGTGCCGAACAGCGCCACCATGGCGATCCCCAGCGCCGTGACGGCGAACGAGAACGTCCGGACCCGGAACGTGCGCAGGTCCAGCAGCGCCCGGCCCGCGTCCTGCAGCCGCAGCTGGCGCCACACGAAGGCGCCGAGCGCCACCACGCCCACCGCCACGGTGACGGCGGCGGTCCGGCCGGCACCCGCGCCGGAGCCGCCGATCTGGCTCAGCCCCAGCACCAGCCCGCCGAAGCCGAGCGCCGACAGCACCACGGACGGCACGTCGATCGGCGTCGGGCGGGGCTGGGTGACGTTCTCCACCTTGGCGATGCCCACGCCGAGCGCCGTCAGCGCCAGCGGCAGCACCAGCACGAACATGAACCGCCACGGCAGCGCGGACAGGATCAGGCCGGAGATCGTCGGGCCGATCGCGGGGGCGACCGAGATGACGATCGAGATGTTGCCCATCGTCCGGCCCCGCTCCCGCTCCGGGACCAGCTCCATCACCGTCGTCATGAGCAGCGGCATCATGATCGCGGTCCCGCTCGCCTGGATGACGCGGGCCGCGAGCAGCACCTCGAAGCCGGGCGCGAGCGCCGCGACGAGCGTGCCGAGGCTGAACAGCGACATCGCGGCGACGAACACCGGCCGCGTCGGGTAGCGCTGCAGCAGCAGGCCGGTGATCGGGATGACCACGGCCATCGTCAGCAGGAACGCCGTGGTCAGCCACTGCGCGGCCACCGCGGTGATGCCGAGGTCCGCCATGAGGTGCGGCAGCGCGACGCCCATGATCGTCTCGTTGAGGAAGACGACGAACGTCGAGACGAGCAGCAGCCCGATGACGAGCGTGCGGCGCCCGCGCGAGATCGGGGCGGCCTCGTCGGCCGGGGCGGCGAGCTCGGGGGCGAAGACGGAGGTGGTCTGGTCGGTCACGTGCGTCGTCCTGTCGTACGGGTCCGACGAGCACGGCGGGGCCGTGCCGGCGGAGGCGGGCTGGTGTCGTCGTCGACGAAGAGGCGTGCCCGGGGAACCAAGCCCCGCGCACGCCGGCGTGATCGCTCGTCAGTGGACAACTGCCGCGGCGGCTCGCGCCATTCCTTTCCCGGCCCGACGACCACTGGGTGAGACGGTCCGTCACGTCCGGGGCCGCCGTCCCGCCGGTGGGCAGGGCCGACGCCTAGTGCGGACGGCGCCGCCAGAGGACGAACGACCCCGCACCGAGCCCGGCGACCCCGGCGGCCAGTCCCGCGCCCACGGGCCATCCGGGCCGCGAGCCGGCGTCCGGCGAACCGGTCGCAGCCAGCGTCGCGGCGTGGCCGCCATGGGCCGACGACTCGGTCGCCAGGGCTGACGAGGACGAGCGTGGAGTCGCCGAGCCCGTGCTCTCGGCCGGCGTCGCCGCGTCCGTCGTCGCGCCGGCGGCCGGGTCGCTCGTCGTCGGGTCGCCCGCCGGGGTGGCCGCACCC
>CAZFTZ010000063.1:0-6796 GCA_964521875.1 uncultured Cellulomonas sp.
CCACCCGGCCGACACAGACCGTGTTCGGTGGACGGGTGCGTGGCGACCGGCCGATCGTGACGATCACGATCGTCGCGCTGTGCGTCCTCAGCTACGTGCTGCAGTGGACGGTGCCGGGCTGGACCTCGCGATGGGCGTTCAGCCCGCTCGCCGGGTCGGTGGAACCGTGGCGGTTCCTCACCGCGGCGTTCCTGCACTCCCCCAGCTCGCTGCTGCACATCGTGTTCAACATGGTGGCGCTGTGGTCGGTCGGGCCCTACCTGGAGCAGGCGCTGGGGCGTGCGCGCTACCTGACGCTGTACCTGCTGTCGGCGATCGGTGGGTCGGTGGGCGCGGTGGTGCTCGCCCCGGTGCTGCCCCACAGCTGGAACACGGCGATCGTCGGCGCGTCCGGGGCGGTGTTCGGGCTGTTCGGTGCCGTGCTCGTCGTGCTGCGGCGGCTGGGGCGCTCGGCCGGCGGGATCGTCGGCGTCATCGTCGTCAACGGTGTGCTGAGCTTCGTGCTGCCAGGCGTCGCCTGGCAGGCGCACCTGGGCGGCCTGGTGACCGGGGCGCTGCTCGGCGCCGCGTACGCGTACGCACCGGCCGGCCGGCAGAAGCCGGTGTCCGTGCTGGCCAGCGTCGTCGTGGCGGTGGCGCTGGTGGCCAGCGTGCTGGCGACCTACTCCCAGGCCGGCGTCATCTGAACCGCAGAATCACACCCATGTGATTTGTCCACAGGCTTGTGCACCGCTGGGGACGAATGACATCGGTGTGATCCGTCCCCAGGAGTGGACAACCCTGGGGACGTCAGCGCCAGCGCGTGGTCATCCCGAAGCCGGCGAGGATGAGGACGAAGCCGATGCCGAGGTTCCACTGCTGGATCACCGGGATCGGGTACGCCGCCTGCGACAGGTAGGTGACGACGATCCACGCCAGCCCGACGACCATGAGGGTGACCATCACGGGGATGAACCACGGGGGGTTCGGCTTGCGCGGCGCCGCCTTCTCGGGCGGGGCGACGTAGGCGGCCTTCTTGCGTGACCTCGACTCCGGCACGTCCGTTGCTCCTGTCCGACGACGCCACGTACCTGCCCAGGGGGTCCGGGCCCGTCACGGTCGGGGCGTTCGGTGACCTAGCCTAGACCGAACGCAACCCAGCCCCCGGGGGAGTGGTGGACGCCGAGCACCCGCACGCCAGCCGCCGCCGGGTGCTGTCCCGGGGACGGGTGTCCGTCGCCGTGGTGCTCCTGCTGGCCTCCCTGCTGTTCGTCGTCTCGGCGCGCGACGCGCGCGACCCCGCCACCCGCCGGCCGCAGGATCTGTCCGACCTGATCCAGGCGGAGTCGGCGCGGGTCGAGAAGCTGACGGACCAGGTCAATGACCTGGGCGCCGAGGTGCAGCAGCTGACGGCGCAGTCGGACGGCGAGGCCGGGCAGTCCGCGAGCTCGGTGCCGGACGGGTACACCGTCGAGTCCGGGTCGACGCCGGTCACCGGTCCGGGGCTCGTCGTGAGGCTGGACGACGCGCCGAGCCAGGGTGCGCCGTCCGACGTCAGCCCCGACGTGCTCGTCGTGCACCAGCAGGACATCCAGGCCGTGATGAACGCGCTGTGGGCCGGCGGGGCGGAGGCGATGGAGCTCATGGACCAGCGCGTCGTCTCCACCAGCGCGGTGCGCTGCGTCGGCAACGTGCTGCGGCTGCACGGTCGCGTGTACTCCCCGCCCTACGAGATCCGGGCCATCGGCGACGCGGACGCGCTGCGGGCGGCGCTCGACGAGTCGTCGGCGGTGCGCGCCTACGTGCGGGACGCCGGCCGGGTGGGGCTCGGCTGGGAGGTGGACGACGACACCTCGCTCCAGATGCCCGCCTACGCGGCGACCGAGCTGGACCATGCGAGCGTGCCGGCCGGCGTCGAGGTGCTGCCCGGGCTGGGGAGCGACGGATGACGACGACGACCGCACGGCGGCCCTCGGCGGCCGCCCGAGTGGGCTACGGCGCCCTGGGTGTGGTGGGCGAGCTGCTCATCACCGCCGGGGTGCTGCTGCTCGGCTTCCTCGTCTGGCAGCTGTGGTGGACGGACGTCGTCGCCGACCGGCAGCAGCAGTCGATCGTCGACGGGCTGCCGTGGGCGCACGCGGCCGCCTCGCCGGGTGCGACGCCGACCCCCGGCGCGACCGCCGCCGCTCCGTCGGTCGCGGTCCCGCGGTACGACGAGCCCCCGGTGGACGCCGAGCCGACACACGCCACGACGTTCGCCACCATCCAGGTGCCGCGGTGGGACGGGGTGCCGGCGAAGCCGGTCAGCGAGGGCACGGACAAGGCGGGCGTGCTCGACAAGCTGGGCGTGGGCCACTACGAGGGCACCGCGATGCCAGGTGGCGTCGGCAACTTCGCGGTGGCTGGGCACCGCACCACCTACGGCAAGCCGTTCAACCGGATCGCCGAGCTTCATGTGGGCGACCCGATCGTGATCCGCACCGAGCACACCTGGTACGTGTACCGGGTGACGTCGGTGGAGATCGTCGCCCCGACCCAGGTCGAGGTGGTCGCGCCAGTGCCCGACGACCCGGGCGCGCAGCCCACCGCACGGCTCATCACCCTGACGACGTGCCACCCGATGTTCTCGGCGCGGCAGCGGTACGTCGTGCACGGCGAGCTGGACTACTGGGCGTCCGCTGACGACGGCTCGGTTCCCGCCGAGCTGCTCGGTGCCGCATCATGAGGGCGGGGAGGCGCTGATGTACGGATGGTTGTGGCGGCACCTGCCGGGCCCGGCGGCGGTGCGGGTGCTGACGTGCGCCGTGCTGGCGGTGGCCGTGCTGGCCGCCTGCTTCCTGTGGCTCTACCCCGCGATCGCCCCGCACATGCCCTTCAACGACACGACGGTGGGTGACCAGTGACGAAGATCCTCGTCGTCGACAACTACGACTCGTTCGTCTACACGATCGTCGGCTACCTGAACCAGCTCGGCGCGGACACCGTGGTGGTGCGCAACGACGCGGTGCCGCCGGCCGAGGCGCGTGCCGGGTTCGACGGGGTGCTGATCTCCCCCGGCCCGGGCGCGCCGGTGGACGCCGGCGCCAGCATGGACGTGATCCGCGACTGCGCGGCGGCCGGGCTGCCGATGCTCGGCGTCTGCCTGGGGCACCAGGCGCTCGGCGAGGTGTTCGGCGGGGTCGTCACCCATGCGCCGGAGCTGATGCACGGCAAGACGAGCCGGGTGGAGCACTCCGGGCAGGGCGTCCTCGCCGGGCTGCCGTCGCCGTTCACGGCCACGCGCTACCACTCGCTCGCGGTGGTGGACGGCACGGTGTCCGACGAGCTCGAGGTCACCGCCCGCGCCAACGGCATCATCATGGGGCTGCAGCACCGGACGCTGCCGCTGCACGGGGTGCAGTTCCACCCGGAGTCGGTACTCACCGAGGGCGGGCACCGGCTGCTGGCGAACTGGCTGGCGATCTGCGGTGACGGCGAGGCCGTCGGGCGGGCGGCAGGGCTGCACCCGCTGGTGCGGGCGTAGCGATCTGCCGTTCGCAGCGCTCAGGAGGTCGCGGTGGCGGAGGACGTCGGCCCGCTGCTGGTCGGTGTCGTCGGAGTCTTGGCGACGTAGATGGTGATCGGTTGGGTCAGCGCCACCTGCGTGTTCTTGCCGGGATCGGTGCGCAGCACGGTGCCGACCGGCTGGTCGGACTCCTGGTCCTGCCGCGTCACGGTCTTCAGGCCGACGTTCGCGAGCGCGGACACCGCCTCGTCGTAGGTCATCCCGGCGACGTCCGGCACGGTCGCGGTCGTCGGCGCCTGTGCGATGGTGATGGTCACCGTCGTGCCCTGCGGGACGAGGCCCGGGGACCGGTCCTGCGCGATGACCGTGCCGGCAGGCTTGTCCGCCGCCTCCTGGTTCACCGGGCTGCCGATGAGCTTCAGGTCGTCGAGAGTCTTCAGCGCGTCGGCCTGCTGCATCCCGGTGAGGTCGGGCAGGTTGACGTTGCCGGTGGACACCGAGAGTGTCACGGTCGAACCGGAGCCGACCTGCTGGCCTGCCGGCGGGTCGGTCGCGGTGACCTGGCCCTTCGGGTACGCCGCGTTGTCGTCGGGCGTCTGCGTCGGGCTGACGACGAACCCGTCGCCCTCCAGGATCTGCACCGCTTCGTCGACCGTCTTGCCGGCGACGTCGGGCACCGTGGCGTTCGCGGGTCCGGTGGAGACGTAGTAGGTGACGCTGTCGCCCCGGTCGGCGGTGGCGCCCGCCGCGGGGTCGGTCTTGACGACGTTGCCCTCGACGATCGTGTCGTCGGCGACCTGCGCGCGCACCGGCTCGAGGCCGACCTCGCGCAGCTTGGACGTCGCGTCGTTCTCGGTCATGTTGACGACGTCCGGCACCGTCACCGTCGTCGGCTCGTCCGAGCCGCGGTTGTTGAGGAGCAGCGCGACGATCGCGCCGACAGCCAGCACCGCGACCGCGAGCAGCACCCAGATCACCCAGGGCCGCCCGCCGTCCTCGTCGTCCCGGTAGCTGGTGCCGCCACCCGGGGTGGCGGCACCGGTGGCGGCCCACGGCAGCGGCCCGGTGGTGGCGGGCGGCAGGGCCTGGGTGGCGCCCGTCGGCGGCGCCATCACCTGGGTGGCGTCGGCAGGGTTCATCGGGACGGTGGCGAGGGCGGCGCCGTAGGCGCCGACGGCGGGCGCGGACACCGCGCCGCCGTGCAGCACGGCCTCCAGGTCGGCACGGAACTCGTCGGCCGTCTGGTAGCGGGCATCGCGGTCCTTGGCCAGCGACTTGAGCACCACGCGGTCGAGCGCGTCCGGCACGTCGGAGGCGACGGACGACGGCGCCGGCGGGTTCTCCCGGACGTGCTGGTAGGCGACCGCGACCGGGGAGTCGCCGGTGAACGGCGGCCGGCCGGTGAGCAGCTCGAACAGCAGGCAGCCGGTGGAGTACAGGTCGGAGCGGGAGTCCACCGTCTCGCCGCGGGCCTGCTCGGGCGACAGGTACTGCGCGGTGCCGATGACGGCCTGGGTCTGCGTCATGGTCGCGGCGGAGTCGGCGACCGCACGCGCGATGCCGAAGTCCATCACCTTGACCGCGCCGGTCGGGGTGAGCATGACGTTGGCGGGCTTGATGTCGCGGTGGACGATCCCGGCGTGGTGCGAGTACTCCAACGCCGACAGCACGCCGGCGGTGATCTCCACCGCCTCGTCGATCGGCACTGCGGCGCCGTCACGCAGGATGTCGCGGACGGTGTGGCCCTCGACGTACTCCATGACGATGAACGGCAGGTGCGCGACGACACCGGTGGGCTCGGTGACGACGTCCTCGCCGGTGTCGTAGACGGCGACGATCGCGGGGTGGTTCAGCGCCGCGGCGGCCTGCGCCTCGCGGCGGAAGCGGTTGAGGAACGAGGGGTCCCGCGCCAGGTCGGAGCGCAGGATCTTGATCGCGACCGTGCGGCCCAGCCGGCGGTCGTAGCCGATGTGCACCTCGGCCATCCCGCCCCGGCCGATGAGCTCGCCGACCTCGTACCTCCCGGCGAGGATCCGCGATCCGTCGTCCACCACGTGCGATGCCTCTCGTTCTTCGGCGTGCGTATGCCGTCCGCCATCCTGCCCGATCATTCCATCCACCCGTCGGAGCCGTCGGTCACGATCCGGACTCGGAGGTCCTGACCTGCGAGGAGGTGCTGCCGCGGGGCGTCCGGCGGCCAGGCGCCGGTCAGCCGGTTCGCCGCCAGCGCGCCGAGCAGCAGCAGGAGCAGCAGCCCGACGACGACCACGGGCCAGCGCCACCGCCCGAGCCGGCGCCCGACGCTCGCCGGCGTGGCCGGCTGCGGGGCCAGGCCGTGGCGGGCGGGGGTGGTGCGGCGTGGCATCGGCGGGCGCACCGGGTGCGCGGGCGGGTAGGACGGCGGCGGGGCCGATGAGGGAGGGGCCGACGAGGGTGGCGCCGGCGAAGGCGGGGCCGACGACACCGGCGCGGGCAGTGGCGGCAGGACGGCTGCGGCCAGCGGGGACGAGGGGGCTGCCGAGACCCGGGCCGTAGCGTCGTCGGGCGTGGTGACGACCACCGGGACGCCCGTCGGCGGGGTGCGCGCCAGCAGCCGGTCGAACAGCTCCGCGAGCTCGTCGGCCGACTGCGGCCGCTTGCCCGGGTCCTTGTCCAGCAGCCGCATGACGAGCGCGCCGAGCGGCTGGTCGACGGCCGCCGGCAACGGCGGGACGGGGTCGTTGACGTGGGCGACGGCGATGTCGACCGCGGTGGGCCCGGTGAAGGGGCGGTGCCCGACGAGCGCCTCGTACGCCACGACGCCGACCGAGTAGAGGTCGGACAGCGGCGTCGCGGGCTTGCCGACGGCCTGCTCCGGGGACAGGTACTGCGCGGTGCCCATCACCATGCCGCTGGCGGTCATCGTCGGCTGGCCGGCGGCACGCGAGACGCCGAAGTCGGTGATCTTCACGCGCCCGCCGCGCGCGATGAGGATGTTGCCCGGCTTGACGTCGCGGTGCACCACGCCGGCCTCGTGCGCGGCGGCCAGCCCGCGCGCGGTCTGGGCGAGGATCGGGATGAGGTGCGCCGCGGTGAGCACCGGGGTGCGTTCGAGCACGTCGGACAGCGGCTCGCCGACGACGAGCTCCATCACCAGGTACGCCGAGCCGTCCTGCTCGCCGTAGTCCAGCAGCGTCGCGATGTTGGGGTGCGAGAGCGCCGCCGAGTTGCGCGCCTCGGTGCGGAACCGCTGGAGGAACCCGGAGTCGCCGGCGAACTCGTCCTTGAGCACCTTGACCGCGACAGGTCGCGTCAAGGACTCGTCGTACGCCA
>CAZFTZ010000064.1:0-5788 GCA_964521875.1 uncultured Cellulomonas sp.
CGGCGTGTCCAGGAGGACGCCGACGACGCCGACCTGATGGACCTGCTGTCCACGCCCGCGTTCTTCGTCAACGGCTGGCGGCTCGTCGGGCCGTACGACGCGGCGAACCTGGTCGAGGCGCTGCGGCTGTCGGCCGGGTCGCCGCCGCCGGTGCTGCGCTGACGGCCCGTTGACCGGCCCCGCGCGGGCGAGAACACTCGCCGCCATGCACACCGTGTCCTTCGCCTCCGGTTCGGAGCCGAACGAGGAGTGGATCCAGCGCGCCCGCCGGATGAACGTCCCCGAGAACGAGGTCCCGGGCGTCGCGTCCGCGGCGCAGGTGCTGGCGCGCAACGGTGACGCGGCCGTCTGGCTCGGGCCGGTCGAGGTGTTTGGCGGCGGGGTCCGGCTCTCGGTCCAGCTGCTGCTGCGCCGCTCCGACGCGGTGCCCGACGACGCGGCCAACCCCTGGGGCGGCATGCGGCAGGTGCTCGTCGGCGTCGAGCTGCCGGACGGGCAGCGGGTGGTCGCCGCAGACGGTCCGGGGGCGTGGCTCGACCACGGAGACGGCCCGATGCTCGTCCACAACGGCGGTGGCGGCGGCGGGCGCACCTTCGCCTACACCTGGTACCTGTCGCCGCTGCCCGAGCCGGGCGACCTCGTCGTGGTCGCGGCGTTCCCGGCGGGCGGGCTGACGGAGGGCCGCGCCGTCGTCCCGGCGGCGGACCTCGCCGCGGCGCGCGCCGCCGTGGTCACCCTCTGGCCGTGGGAGCCGGACGCTCAGACGCCGCCGCCCCGGCCCGGCCGGCCGAAGGCTCCCGAGGGCGGGTGGTTCGCCGAGGCGCTCGACGAGCCGACGGACTGACGCGCGCTCAGCCGGTGATCCGTTCGCCCGCCGGCGTCAGCACCCACCAGATGCCGCCGACGCCCTGGCCCTTGGTGTCCCCGGCCGCGGCGTCGCCCTGGTAGTAGTACAGCGGCCAGCCGTTGAGCGTCAGCTGCGGCTGGCCGTCCGTCCCGGTGATGGTGCCCAGCGTCCCGGTGACGCCGTCCGCCTGCACCGACTGCGCGTCGCCGTGGACCTCGGGCCACTGGGTGGCGCACTGGCCGGAGCAGGTCGACGAGCCGCTGCCCTGCGTGTCCTTGTCGAACTGGTAGACCGTCATGCCGTCGCCGTCGACGACGATCGTCCCGAGCGAGGTGTCGGCGGTCGTCAGCGTGGCGACTGCGCCGGTCGCCGCCGTCGCCGATCCGGGCTCGTCGCCGTAGGGTCCCCCGCCTGCGGCCGCGGTCGCGGCGGTAGTCGCGGCCGGGGAACCGTCGCCACCGGACTGCGCCCCCGACGAGGAGCAGGCGGCCAGTGCCAGCAGTGCCGCGGCGGTGACCGCGACGCCGAGACGCCGCCCCTGTGCGATCGACCACATGTCGTGTCCCTTCTCGACCGGCGCCCGCCGGTTCCGGGCGAGAGCTCGCCGGGTACACGAGGCAGCGACGCGTCCGGTTCACCTCAGCCGGTGGCCAGGTCGGCGGAGAGCAGGGTGGTGCCCCGCGCCGACCGCACCTCGAGCGACGCGATGCGGTCGACGGGCACCGCCGTGGCGGCATCCAGCCGGACCTCGCGCCCGGGCACGGCCGACCAGGTGGACACCTGGCTCTCCGTGCCGTCGACGTCGGTGACGACGAGCACGTAGACCGGCTCGCCGGCGTCGGCGCCGGGCGGCGGCGTGTACGCCGACGGTCCCGCGGGGTAGTCGCAGTCCATGGTGAGGCGGGTACCCCACGCGACCGGTGTCAGGCCGACCGTCGCCGACAGGGAGGTGTCCACCCGGCGCTCCAGCGCGACGGTCTGCGCAGGCGCCTCCGGCCCGCGGGTCGCGAGCGGCACGCCGACCGCGACACCGACGACGAGCACCGCGGCGATCGCCCCGACGAGCCACCGCCGGGGCAGCCGGTGGCGCGGCGCGCGATGCACGACGACGCCGGTGCCGGGCCGCCCGGAGAGCGTCGCGACCTCGTCGGGCACGACCTCGTCGGGCGCGTGCGTCGCCCGTGACAGCAGACCCGGCAGCGGCGCCAGCTCCGCGACCGCGGTGCGACAGCGCGCGCACCCGGCCAGGTGGTCCTCGTAGGCGTGCCGGTCGTCGGGGCTCAACGCCCCGAGGACGTACGCGGCGTCCCACTCGGCGAACGCCTCGTGGTCCCGCTCGTCGGCGGACGTCATCGCACCACCCCCCTCTCCTGGAGCGCGAGCCGCAGCGCGCGCAACCCGTAGTGCAGCCGTGACTTGACCGTCCCCTCAGGGATGCCCAGCCGCGCCGAGAGCTCCGCGGTGCTCAGCCCGCCGTAGTACGCGTGGGAGATCACCGCGCGGTGCTCCTCGCTCAGTGCGGCGAGCGCCTCGGCGACGAGCATCGCGTCGAACATCTCGTCGATCCGGTCGCCCACCGGCCGGTCGGGCGGCTCGTCGACACCCGTCTCGTGACGGCGGTGCGCGCTGCGGGCCTCGTCGACCACCAGGTTGCGGGCGACCGTGAACATCCACGAGCGCGCCGTCGCCGGGTCCTGCGCCATCACGCGCGGGCTGCGCCACGCCCGCAGCAGTGTCTCCTGCACCACGTCGTCCGCCCCGGCGCTGGTGCCCGTGAGGTGCACGACGAAGCGCCGCACCGCGGCGGCGTGCCTGTCGTGCAGCTCGCGCAGCACGGCGCGATCGTCGGTGGGCACCGGGGACTCCTTCGGGTCTCTCGCCGGCAGAACGACGCCGACGGGCAGTTCAGTTCATCGTGGCCGCACGTCTGCGACATCCCGTTAGGGACGATGACCAAGACGTCTCGGAACCGGCCCGCATCGAACCGCCGGCACGCCGGTCTCGTTCCCCGGGCATGGACCTCGCGCTCCAGGTCGGCGGCATCCCGCTGCACCCACTGCTCGTGCACGCGGTCGTCGTGCTGACGCCGCTGACGGCGGCGGCGGTGCTGCTCACCCAGTTCTGGCCGGTGGCGCGTCGCCGGCTCGGCATCGTCACGCCGCTGGCGGCCCTCGGCGTGCTCGCACTGGTGCCGCTCACGGTCCGCGCCGGCCGCGAGCTGGCCGCGACGCTCGGCTCGCCCCCGTCAGTGCTCACCCACCAGCACTACGGCGAGATGCTGCTGCCCTGGGTGGTCGCGATGTTCGTCGTGGCGGCCGGGCAGTGGGCGTGGTTCCGGTGGCGGCCGGCTCCCGCGGGCGGTCACGAGGCTGCGACCGCCCGCGGGGTGACCCTGGCGCTCGCGCTGGCCAGCGCCGTCGTCGCCGTCGGCACCACGTGGGTGCTGGTGCTGGTCGGCGACTCCGGTGCCAGAGCGGTGTGGGGTGGCGTGGCCGGGTAGCCCGGCTCAGACCGCGGCCGGCGAGCTCTTCTCCGTCTCGGCCGGGTCGCGCACGACGACGTCGCCGAGCACCTCGTCGATCCTCGCCAGCAGCTCGGCGGGGATGACGACCCCGGACGCCTTGACGTTCTCCGCCACCTGCTCGGGCCGGGAGGCGCCGATGAGCGCCGCCGCGACGTTCCGGTTCTGCAGCACCCAGGCGACGGCGAGCTGGGCCATCGTCAGGCCCAGCTCCTCGGCGATCGGACGCAGGCCCTGGACGCGGGTGAGCACGGTCTCGTTGTCGGTGAACCGGCGCACCACGTTGGCGCCGCCCTTCTCGTCGGTCGCCCGCGAGCCTGCCGGCGGCGGCGTGCCCGGCAGGTACTTGCCGGTGAGCACGCCCTGCGCCACCGGCGACCAGACGACCTGCGACAGGCCCAGCTCCTCGCAGGTGGGGACGACCTTCTCCTCGACGACCCGCCACAGCATCGAGTACTGCGGCTGGTTGGACACCAGCGGCACGTGCAGCTCGCGGGCCAGCTCGACGCCGGCGCGGATCTGCTCCGCGGTCCACTCCGAGACGCCGATGTAGAGCGCCTTGCCGGCGCGCACCACGTCGGCGAACGCCTGCATCGTCTCCTCGAGCGGGGTGACGTGGTCGTAGCGGTGCGCCTGGTACAGGTCGACGTAGTCGGTCTGCAGCCGGGTCAGCGACCCCTCGACGGACCGCAGGATGTGCTTGCGGCTCAGCCCGCGGTCGTTCGCGCCGCGCGGTCCGGTGGGCCAGAACACCTTGGTGAAGATCTCCAGGCCGTCGCGCCGCTCGCCCTTGAGCGCCTCGCCGAGCACGCCCTCGGCGGCGGTGTTGGCGTAGGCGTCGGCGGTGTCGAAGGTCGTGATGCCGTGGTCGAGGGCGGCCCGCACGCACGCCTTCGCGGTGTCGTTCTCGATCTGGGAGCCGTGGGTGAGCCAGTTGCCGTAGGTGATCTCGGTGACCTTGAGGCCGGAGCGGCCGAGGTTTCGGTAAGCGACCATGGCCTCAGCCTAGGGCCGTTGCGGAGGCGCCTCCGGTCAGGTCCCGGCCGCCCGACGAGCCGTCGAGCCGGAGGCGCGCGGACCGCTACCGGGCGAACCGCTCCGACCGCTCGACGACGCGCCCGGTCCGTGCCTCGGGGTCCCAGGTGTAGACCTCGGTCCCGGTGACGAACACGTGCTCCGCGCGCGAGCGGACGTCCAGCGGGTCGCCGGACCAGACGACGACGTCGCCGTCGAGCCCCGGCGCCAGTGCCCCGACGCGCGAGTCCAGCCCGAGGAAGGACGCCGGGTTGACCGTCAGCGCCCGCAGCGCGACGTCCCGATCCAGTCCCTCCTTCACCGCGAGCGACGCCTGGTGCACCAGGAAGTTGATCGGCACCACGGGGTGATCCGTGGTGATCGCCACCCGCACGCCCGCCGCCGCCAGCCGCCCGAGGTTGGCGATGGCGCGGTGCCGCAGCTCCACCTTGGACCGGCTGGTGAACAGCGGGCCGAAGATCACCGGGACGTCCTTCTCGGCCAGCACGTCGGCGACGAGCGCGCCCTCGGTGCCGTGGTTGACCACCAGCCGGTAGCCGAACTCCTCGGACAGCCGGATGGCGGTGGCGATGTCGTCGGCCCGGTGCGTGTGCTGATCCCAGACCAGCTCGCCCGCCAGCACCCGCGCCAGCGTCTCCTTCGCCAGGTCGCGGTCGAACGGCTCGCCCTTCGCCTCCGCGGCGGCCCGACGAGCCGCGTAGTTCTGCGCGTCGACGAACGCCCTGCGGATGACGGCGGCGACGCCGAGCCTCGTCGACGGCAGCGCCTTCTTGTCGCCGTAGACGCGCTTGGGGTTCTCGCCGAGCGCGGACTTCACGCTCACCGCGTCCGAGATCACCTGCTCGTCGACGGTCCGCCCGCCCCAGGTCTTGATCGCGACCGTCTGCCCGCCGATCGGGTTGCCGCTGCCTGGCTTGACCACCGCGGACGTCACACCACCCGCGAGCGCGTCGCGGAACCCCTCCTCCTCGACGTTGATCCCGTCGATGGCGCGCAGGGCGGCGCCGTTCGGGTCGGTCATCTCGTTGACGTCCTCGCCGGCCCAGCCCTCACCCTCCTCGTGCACGCCCAGGTGCCCGTGCGCCTCGACGAAGCCCGGCAGCACCCGGCGCCCGCCCGCGTCCCACGTGCGCACCCCGGCGGGCACGACGACGTCCGCGCCGACCGCCGTGATCACGCCGTCCTCGACGAGCACGGTGCCGCGCTCGACCGGTGCCGATGTGACGGGGACGACGTAGGCGTTGACGAGGGCGACGGAGCCGCGCATGGTGCGGATGGGCTGGGTGGAGGTCATGCCGTCCATCCTGCTCCGGGCCGGCCGCACCCGTTGACACGGTCCGGGTCGGCACCGATGCTCCGACGATGGCCGACGAGTTCAGCGACGG
>CAZFTZ010000065.1:0-6134 GCA_964521875.1 uncultured Cellulomonas sp.
CCGTGCGGCTCCGAGCCGGTCGCGGAGTCGGCCCACGGCAGGTCGTCGTTGTGGGTGAGCGTCAGGTACCGCACGCCGAGCGCGTACAGCATGCGCAGCACACCGAGCGAGCAGTCGATCGAGTGCCCGCCCTCGGCGCCCATCAGCGACGCGATCTTCCCGGCCGCCCAGGCATCCTCGACCTCGTCCGCGGTCGTCGCCAGGACCAGGTCCGACGAGTACCGCTCGACCATCGTCCGCACGCCGTCCACCTGCTCGAGCGTCGCGGCCACGGCGTGCGGGCCGAACCGCGCCGGCACGTAGACCGACCAGAACTGCGCGCCGACCCCGCCGGCCCGCAACCGAGGGATGTCGGTCTGCGTGCGGCCCGACGTGGAGGCGGCGATGTCGAGCCGGCTCCAGTCGTACCCGACCTGCTTGCGGGCCTCCCACACCAGATCGTTGTGGCCGTCCCACACCGGGTGCTCGGCGAGCACGCGGACCACCCGATCGGCGACTGCCGTCATGCCGTGCGGTCCACCAGCGCGTCGGCGAACTCGACGAGCGCGTCCTTCACCGGCCCGGCCGACAGTGCGTCCAGCTCGGCCACCGCGTCGCGGGCGCGGGCCGACGCCTCGTGGCGGGTCTGCTCCACCACCGGGTGCACGCGCAACGCCGCGACGGCCTCCGCCAGTGCCGCGTCCGACGACAGGTCGCCGTCCAGCAGCGCGACGAGGGCGCGGTCCCCGGCCGAGGCGTCCGGTGCCCCGGCACGCTGCCGCAGCAGCAGCACCGGCATGGTCGGCACGCCCTCGCGCAGGTCCGTGCCCGGGGTCTTGCCGGTGAGGGTGCCGTCGGACGTCAGGTCGATGACGTCGTCAGCCAGCTGGAACGCCAGGCCGATCTTCTCCCCGAACCGGTCGACGGTCTCCACGACGTCGCGCGGGCAGCCGGAGAGCATCGCGCCGAAGCGTGCCGAGGTCGCGATGAGCGCCGCCGTCTTGTCGGCGAGCACCGACAGGTAGTGCGCCACCGGGTCGTCGCCCGGCTGGACGCCGACCGTCTCGTGGAGCTGCCCGGTGCACAGCCGGAAGAACGTCTCGGCCTGGATGCGGATCACCTCGGCGCCCAGACCCGCCGCGAGCATCGACGCCTGGGCGAACAGCAGGTCGCCGGCGAGGATCGCCACCGAGTTGCCCCACACCTCGTGCACGGCCGGCGCGCCTCGGCGCACCGGCGCGTCGTCCATCACGTCGTCGTGGTAGAGCGACGCCAGGTGCGTCAGCTCCACCACGGCGGCGGCGTCGACCACGTCCGGCGAGTCGGGAGCGGAGCCGAGCTCGGCGGTGAGCAGCGTCAGCAGCGGCCGCAGCCGCTTGCCGCCCGCGTCCACCAGATGCCTGCTGGCCTGCTCGATCAGGCCGTCCGAGCTGGCGACGACGTCACGCAGCTTCTGCTCCACCAGGTCCAGCCGCGCCGACAGCCGGGCGGTCAGCGCCTCGTCGGGCAACGCGAAGGCGAGCGGGGACGTCACGGCACGAACCTAGCCGACGATGGGCGCCGCGCTCCCTGGGGCGCCGTCAGGGCAGGAACTTCGCGACGTCGCCGATGAGGTCGAGCACCGGCGTCGGGAACAGGCCGACGAGCACGGTGAGGGCCGCGCAGACGGCGATCGCCACGGCGGCGAACCCCTCGGTGCGGACCACCACGGTCGTCGTCGTGCGCTCGGCGGTGGTGGCCGGGGCGGTGCGCTGCGCGACCGCGACCGCGCCGCCCTCGTCGTACACCGTGGTGACCGGCTCCCCGGCGGCCGGCTCAGGGGCCGCGACCGGCGCCGCCTCCTCGCCGGGTGCGTCCGTGAAGAACATCAGCACGATGATGCGGACGTAGAAGAACGCCGCCGCGGCCGAGGCCAGCACGCCGACCAGCGCCAGCGGCCAGGCGCCGCCCGCCACCGCCGCGGAGAAGACCGCGAACTTCCCGATGAAGCCCGCCGTCAGCGGGATGCCCGCGAACGACAGCAGGAACAGCGTGAACACCAGCGCGAGCCACGGGTGGGTCTTGCCCAGCCCCGCCCACTGCGACAGCGCGGTCGCCTCGCCGACCACCGAGCCGTCGGCCGACCGCTCGCGCACCAGGTAGACGATGCCGAACGCGCCCACGGTCGCCGCGCCGTAGGCGAGCAGGTAGATCAGCACCGCGGCGATGCCCCGCTCGTGCAGCGCGGCGATGCCGGTGAGCACGAAGCCCGCGTGGGCGATGGACGAGTACGCCAGCAGCCGCTTGACGTCGTTCTGCACCAGCGCGGCGACCGTCCCGACGACCATCGTCGCGATGGCGACGATCCACAGCAGCGGGTCGATGTCCCAGTGCAGCCCGGGGAACACCGCGTACACGACGCGCAGCAGCGCACCGAACGCGGCGACCTTGGTGCAGGCCGCCATGAACGCCGTGATCGGCGTCGGCGAACCCTGGTACACGTCCGGCGTCCACAGGTGGAACGGCACGGCGCCGGTCTTGAACAGCAGGCCGGCGAGCAGGAACAGCAGGCCGACGACGAGCAGCGAGTCCATCGAGCTCGGCGTGGCCGTCATCGCCGTGATGTCGGCGAACCGGACCGAGCCCGCGTAGCCGTAGATCAGCGCGATGCCGAAGAGGAACAGCGCGGATGCGAACGCGCCCAGCAGGAAGTACTTCATCGACGCCTCCTGCGACAGCAGGCGTCGGCGGCGCGCCGTGCCGGCCAGCAGGTACAGCGGCAGCGACAGCACCTCGAGCGCGACGAACAGCGTCAGCAGGTCGCCGGCGGCGGGGAACGCCATCATGCCGCCGAGCGCGAACATCACCAGCGGATAGACCTCGGTCTGCGCCACGCCGGCCGCACGTGCCTGCTCCTCGTACTCCGAGCCCGGCACCGCGGCCACCGACGGCGCGAACGCGTCCTCGCCACCCTCGGTGCGGTCGGCCACCAGCAGCACGGACAGCAGGCCGAGCAGCGCGATGACCACCCAGGCGACGAGTGTCGGGCCGTCCACCAGCACGGAGCCGCCGAGCACCGACGTGCCGCCGGTGTCCTTGACGCCCTGCCACAGCGCGGCGACGGCGACCACGGCGGCGGCCGGCGCCGCGATCGCCAGCGCCACCTGCACGGTGCGCCGGGCACGGGCCGGGACGAACGCCTCGACGAGCACCCCGAGCACGCCCGCGCCCAGCACGATGACGACCGGGGCGATGGCGGACCACGCCACGTGCGGCGCGGTGAAGGCGGCGATCACTGCGCGCTCCCCTCGGCGACGGCGGGCGCATCGGTGGCGCCCACCTGATCGATGGTGACCTGAGCCGGCGCGCGGACCAGGTCGAGAGCCGGGCCGGGCACGAAGCCGAGCACCAGCATGACGGCGACCAGCGGCCCGACGACCCAGCGCTCCCGCGCGTTCGCGTCGGGGAGAGCCTCCAGCCCGGCAGCGACCGGACCGGTGAACGCCCGCTGGTACAGCCACAGGATGTAGAGCGCCGCGAGCACGACGCCGAGCGCCGCGAGCACGGCCGCCGCGGGCTGCGTCGCGAAGCTGCCGACCAGCACGAGGAACTCGCTGACGAACGGGCTCAGCCCGGGCAGGGCCAGGGCGGACAGGCCGACGACGAGGAACAGCCCCGCCAGCACCGGCACCGCGCGCTGCAGGCCGCCGAACGCGTCGATCCGCGCCGAACCGCGCCGGGCCGCGAGGAACCCGACGAGCAGGAACAGCGCCCCGGTCGAGAACCCGTGGTTGACCATGTAGAACGACGAGCCCGAGATCGACGTCGACGTGAACGCGAAGATCCCCAGCACGATGAACCCGAAGTGGCTCACCGACGTGTAGGCGACCAGCCGGAACATGTCCTGCTGCCCGATCGCGAGCAGCGCGCCGTAGAGGATCGAGACGACCGCCAGGGCGATCACCACCGGCGCCGCCCACTTCGAGGCGTTCGGGAACAGCGGCAGGCAGAGGGTGAGCATCCCGAAGGTGCCGACCTTGTCCAGCACGCCGACCAGCAGCGTCGAGGTGCCGGCGGGCGCCTGCTCGGCGGCGTCCGGCAGCCAGGTGTGCACCGGGAACATCGGGGCCTTGATCGCGAACGCGACGAAGAAGCTGACGAACAGCCACTTCTCCAACGTCGGGTCGAGCGCCACCCCGGTCAGCCTGTCGATCAGGAACCCGTCGGCGCCGCCCGGCCCGTGCAGGTAGAGCGCGATGACGCCGATCAGCATGATCAGCCCACCGGCGAGCGAGTAGAGCAGGAACTTCACCGCGGCGTACCGCCGCCGCTCCCCGCCGAACCCGCCGATCATGAAGTAGACGGGGATGAGCATCGCCTCGAAGACGAGGTAGAAGAGGAACAGGTCGCGCGCCGCGAACACCGCGACGATGAACGCCTGCAGCAGCAGCACCAGGGCGAGGTACTGGCGCAGCCGGTCCGACGCCTCGGCCGCGCTGCCCTGCTCACGCCAGGCTGCGAGCACGACGAGCGGCACCAGCAGCGCCGACATCGCGACGAGCACCAGCCCGACGCCGTTGACGCCGAGCGCGTAGGAGACGCCGAACGCGGCGATCCAGGAGTGGGTCTCCGTCAGCTGGTACGTACCTGAGGCCGCGGTGTCGAACGCGACGATCGCCAGGACGGTCAGGACGAGCTCGACGAGCGCGAACGCGAGGGCGACCTCGCGGACGCGGTGCGGACCGGGCGCCGGGGAGTCGGCCGAGTACGTGGTCGAGCCGGCGGGCACCGGGCGCGGCAGCGCCCACAGCACCACCGCCCCGACGAGGGGCAGCACGATCAGCGTGGTGAGCCAGGGGAACGAGGACATCGGTGGGGTCTTCTCCTCAGCTGCCCAGAGCCAGCACGACGACGGCGAGCACGACGATCCCGAGGGTCATCGTCGCGGCGTAGGAACGGACGTGGCCGGTCTGCACCTTGCGGGCGACGTCGCCGGCGGCGACCGTCGTCTTCGCGATGCCGGAGACCGCCCCGTCGACGACCGCCCGGTCCCCGTACACCAGCGAGCGCGTCAGCAGCTGACCGGGGACGACGAGCACGGCGTCGTTGACGACGTCCTGGTACAGGTCCTTGCGGGCCGCCTGCGTCAGCAGCGAGCCGATCGGCGGTGCGGCGGGCACCTCGGCGACGGCGTACCGCTGCCAGGCGAACACCGCGGCGCCGATCACCAGGACCAGTGACAGCGCGACGAGCACGCCGGCCGGGATCACCGGCTCACCCTCGCCCTTCGGGCCGGTCACCGGCTCGAGCCAGCCGGCGAACCGGTCGCCCGCGGCGAGGACCCAGCCGAGCGCCACCGAGCCGATCGCCAGCACCACCCTCGGCACCGTCATCAGCGCCGGAGCCTCGTGCGGGTGCTGGTGGGAGCCGTCCGCCTTCGTCGTCCAGCGCCGCTTGCCCTCGAAGGTCATGAAGAACAGCCGTGACATGTAGAACGAGGTGATCCCGGCGCCGACCAGCGCGACCAGGCCGAACACCCAGGCCCGCCAGGTCTGGCCGTCCTGCGGGACGAAGGCCGCCTCGATGATCGGGTCCTTGGACCAGAAGCCGGAGAACGGGAACATGCCGAGGATCGCGAGCCAGCCGGCCATCACGGTGAAGTACGTCACCTTCATCGTCCGGCCCAGGCCGCCGAAGTGGCGCATGTCCGTCTGGTCGTCCATCGCGTGCATGACGGACCCGGCACCGAGGAACAGCCCGGCCTTGAAGAAGCCGTGCGTCACCAGGTGCAGGATCGCGAACGCGTAGCCGACCGGGCCGAGGCCCGCGGCCAGCATCATGTAGCCGATCTGCGACATCGTCGAGGCGGCGAGCGCCTTCTTGATGTCGTCCTTCGCGCAGCCGACGATCGCCCCGAACAGCAGGCTGACCGCGCCGACGATCGTCACGACGAGCCGGGCGTCCGGCGCGGCGGTGAAGATCGGGTTGCTGCGCACGACGAGGTACACGCCGGCGGTGACCATGGTCGCGGCGTGGATCAGCGCGGAGACAGGCGTCGGGCCGGCCATCGCGTCGCCCAGCCAGGACTGCAGCGGGAACTGCGCCGACTTGCCGCACGCGGCGAGCAGCAGCATCAGGCCGACCGCGGTGAGCACGCCGGGCGACAGCGCCGGCGC
>CAZFTZ010000066.1:0-2517 GCA_964521875.1 uncultured Cellulomonas sp.
GCTTCTTTCCTGGTGTCTACGGGGACGCAGCCGGCGGGCGGGCTACTTGCGCCCGGCCTTCTTCTTGCCGGCCACGGTGCGCTTGGGGCCCTTGCGGGTGCGGGCGTTGGTCTTGGTGCGCTGACCACGCACCGGCAGCCCGCGGCGGTGGCGCAGGCCCTCGTAGCAGCCGATCTCGACCTTGCGGCGGATGTCGGCGGCGACCTCGCGGCGCAGGTCACCCTCGAGCTTGTAGCTGCCCTCGAGGTAGTCGCGCAGCGCGACCAGCTGGGCGTCGTCGAGGTCCTTGACGCGGATGTCCGGACTGATGCCGGTCGCCGTCAGGGTCTCGGTCGCGCGCGTGCGACCGACCCCGTAGATGTAGGTGAGCGCGACCTCGACCCGCTTCTCGCGGGGCAGGTCCACGCCGATGAGACGTGCCATGTGCCTGATGGCTCCTGTACTTCGTCGGAGGTCTGCCGCACCGTCCTCCCGCTGTCGCGGGCCCCGGCCTCCGAGCCGGGGGTTCACCGGGCCTCGTCGGACGACGAACCCGGTGCGGCGGTGCGCTGGTCCGGCCCTCGCGGGCCGGGCTGTTGCCGGTGGCTGCTCAGCCCTGGCGCTGCTTGTGGCGCTGGTTCTCGCAGATCACCATGACGCGACCGTGCCGGCGGATCACCTTGCACTTGTCGCAGATCTTCTTGACGCTCGGCTTGACCTTCATCGTGTTCCCATCGCCGCCGTCCGCCCCGCCTTCAGGGGCGGTCGTCGGCGTTGCTCGTGTGCCTACTTGTAGCGGTAGACGATGCGCCCGCGGGACAGGTCGTAGGGGCTCAGCTCCACCACCACACGGTCCTCCGGGAGGATCCGGATGTAGTGCTGGCGCATCTTCCCCGAGATGTGCGCGAGAACCTTGTGGCCGTTGCTGAGCTCGACGCGAAACATCGCGTTGGGCAGCGCCTCGACCACCGAGCCCTCGATCTCGATGACCCCGTCCTTCTTCGCCATGTCCTCCGCTTACCCTCGATCCGAAACGACGCGCCCACACCCGGGTCACGCCGGACGGCGGACGACGAGTCGTGGACGGGTGTGCTCACGGCTCCCTCGCATCCAGCCCCCGTTCCCGGGCGCAGCGAAGGGACGGCACACACCAACGAGCGATCATACCTCATCGACCGGGCTGCCACGCCGCGCCGGGAGGCGGGCCGACGAGGGACCGCGACCGGTCGGCGACGGGCCCGGAGCCTCACTCCCGCCAGGCGGCAGCACCGAGCCGCCCCGCGCCGCCGTCGCGAGCCGTCAGCACCCACAGCCGGCCGTCCGGCATCACGGCGACCGTGTGCTCCCAGTGCGCGGCGCGCGACCCGTCGTCGGTCACCGCCGTCCAGCCGTCCGCGAGCTCGTGCGTCCCAGGGCCACCGCGAGCGAGCATCGGCTCCACCGCGACGACCAGACCCGGCTCGAGGCGTGCCCCCCGCTCGCGCGAGCGGAAGTTCGGCACGTCCGGCGGCTGGTGCATCGCGCTGCCGATGCCGTGGCCGACGTAATCCTCGACCAGCGCGAACCGGTCGTCGACGAAGTCGTCGACCGCCTCCCCCACCGCCGAGGTGCGAGAGGCGCCGGCGAGCGCAGCGATCCCCGTCCACATCGCATCCTCGGTGGTCCCGACGAGCGCGACGTCCTCCGGGTCCGCCGGTGCGAGCACCGCGCTGAACGCGCTGTCGCCGTGCCAGCCGTCGACGATCGCCCCGCAGTCCACCGAGACGACGTCGCCGGGCTGCAGCACGCGCGGTCCCGGGATGCCGTGCACCACCTCGTCGTTCACCGAGACGCAGAGCGTCGCGGGGTAGCCCTCGTAGCCGAGGAACGACGGGACGGCACCGGCTCCGCGGATCACCCGCTCCGCGATCGCGTCGAGGTCCGCGGTGGTCACGCCGGGGCGCAACACGGCACGGACCGCGTCGAGCGCGTCGGCGACGACGAGACCGGCGCGCCGCATGGCGCGCACCTGGCCGGGCGTCTTGATCTCGACGCGCTCGCGAGCCACGCGGTCAGCGCGCGACGGCGGGTGCGATCGCCCGCAGCAGCCGCTCGGTCACCTCGTCGAGGTCGCCGATGCCGTCCACCTGCACCAGCAGGCCGCGGTCGGCGTAGACCTTGGCGATCGGGGCGGTCTGCTCGGCGTACACGTCCAGCCGGTGCCGGATGACGTCCTCGGTGTCGTCCGCGCGGCGCTCGATCGTCGCCCGCTTCAGCAGGCGCTGGACGACGACCTCGGCGTCCGCCGTGATCTCGACGACCGCGTCCAGCGGGGTGCCGGCGGCCGCAAGCATCGCGTCCAGCGCGGTGACCTGCGCCAGGTTGCGCGGGTAGCCGTCGAGCAGGAACCCCTCGGCAGCGTCCTGCTGCGCCAGGCGGTCGCGCACCAGCTCGTCGGTCAGCTCGTCGGGCACCAGCGCGCCCCGCGAGGTGTAGGCGACGACCTTGCGCCCCAGGTCGGTGCCGCCGGCGATGTTCGCCCGGAAGATGTCACCGGTC
>CAZFTZ010000067.1:0-7465 GCA_964521875.1 uncultured Cellulomonas sp.
CAGCCCGCAGGTAGTCGCCGACCAGCTGACGAGCCTGGGCATCCCGTCCGGCCCGGACGACGTGATGACCGCCTCCCAGTCGGCGGCGAGCCTGCTGGCGACACGGCTGCAACCAGGCGCGAAGGTGCTCGTGGTCGGCACGGACGCGCTGCGTGACGCGGTGCGTGAGAAGGGCTTCGTCGTGGTGGGCTCGGCGGACGACGAACCCGCGGCGGTCGCGCAGGGCTACGGCCCGGAGGTCGGCTGGACGCACCTGGCGGAGGCGGCCTACGCGATCGAGCGCGGCGCCTGGCACGTCGCCTCGAACCTCGACAAGTCGCTGCCGCAGGCCCGCGGCTTCGCGCCCGGCAACGGTGCGCTGGTGCTCGCGGTGCGCGCCGCGACCGGTGTTGTCCCCGACAGCGCGGGCAAGCCGGAGCCGACGATGTACCGGCTGGCTGCCGAGCGTGTCCGTGGGCAGCGTCCGCTCGTCGTCGGCGATCGCCTGGACACCGACCTGGCGGGCGCGCGTGCCGGCGGTTTCGCCGGGCTGCACGTGCTGACCGGGGTCAGCTCCGCGCGTGACGACGTGCTGGCCGCCGCGACGTTCCGGCCCTCGTTCCTCGGGGCCGACCTGCGCGCGCTGCTCGAGGCTCACCCGTTCCCCGAGCCGGCGTCGGAGGGCTGGTGGCGCTGCCGCAAGGCGGCGGCGCGGGTCCGCGACGGCGGCCTGGAGCTCGACGACCGCGGCGGCGACGTGCTGGACCTGGTCCGCGCCGCGTGCGCGGCCGCCTGGGAGGCCGCCGACGCCGGGCACCCGGTGGACCCCGCGCACGTTCCGGACTTCCCGGTCGGTTGACGCCGCCCGGCCGGGGTGGCGGACGAGGCCCGGTCGAGGGCCGCCGGCGACCCCGGCCGCGGACGACGAGCGGGTGACCGGTGGACGACGTGCCGGTGTCCGGCGCCCGCGCGCCGTCGCTGCCTGTGGGTGGCGCGCGAGGCCCCGGCGCGTCAGCCGGTAGCGTGGTCACGGCCGCAGCGGGCGGCCTGTGGTGGGAGGAGGTCGCAGGTGGTGGAGAACGTCCCGGAGAGCACCGGCGACGCGACGGTCGACGCGGTGCTGGCGCGCATCACCGACCTGGGCCGCACGCCGGTGCGCGAGCATCTCGAGGTGCTCGAGGCCGTGCACACCGCGCTGCAGGACCGGCTCGCCGACGCGGAGGGATGACACGAGCGTGACGGCACGGCTGGACGCCGAGCTCGTCCGCCGCGGCCTGGCCAGGTCGCGACGCCAGGCGGGCGAGCTGATCGCTGCCGGGCGCGTGCGGGTGGACGGCGCCCGCGTGCTGCGGCCCGCCACGGCGGTCGACGAGGCGCGCGACCTGGTCGTCGGGCACGATCCCGACGACCCGGGGTACGCCTCTCGCGCCGGCCACAAGCTCTCCGGCGCGCTCGACGCCTGGCAGCCGGCCGGCCTGACGGTCGAGGGCCGGGACTGCCTCGACGCCGGCGCCAGCACGGGCGGGTTCACGGACGTGCTGCTGCGCCGCGGGGCCCGGCACGTGGTCGCCGTCGACGTCGGGCACGGGCAGCTGCGTCCCGAGATCGCCGCCGACCCGCGGGTGGAGTCGCGCGAGGGCGTCAACGTGCGCGCGCTGGCGGCCGGGGACGTCGACCCCGCGCCTGGCCTCGTCGTCGCCGACCTCTCGTTCATCTCGCTGCGGCTGGTGCTCGCCCCGCTGGCGGCGGTGGCCGCCAAGGACGCTGACCTCGTCGTGCTCGTCAAGCCGCAGTTCGAGGTGGGCCGCGAGAGACTCGGCTCGGGCGGCGTGGTCCGTGACCGGGCCGCTCGCCGGGACGCCGTGACCGGCGTGCTCGCGTCGGCGGCCGACGCGGGACTGGCCGCAGTCGACCTCGTCGTCAGCCCGCTGCCCGGGCAGGACGGCAACGTGGAGTACTTCTGCTGGCTGCGCGGCACCGGAGCCGCGCCCGCCGGCGGCGCGCGCCTGCAGCGGTCGCGCATCGACGAGGTGCTGGGAGGCACACCGTGACACGCCGGGCCCTCGTGGTCACCCACCGCACCCGACCCGAAGCCGTCGAGGCGAAGGAGATCGTGCTGCGCGAGCTGGCGCAGGCCGGCGTCGAGCCGGTGCTCGCGAGCGACGCCACGACGCCGGATGGGCTGCCGGAGTTCGAGATGGCGATCGTGCTGGGCGGCGACGGCACGATCCTGCGCGCAGCCGAGCTGACCCGGGACCGTGGCGTGCCGATGCTCGGCGTCAACCTGGGCCACATCGGTTTCCTCGCCGAGATCGAGCCGGACAACGTCGCGGCCGCGGTGAAGCGGCTGACGACCGGCGACTACGACGTCGAGGAGCGCAGCACCCTCGAGGTGAGGGTGCTCGCGCCCGGCGGCGAGAGGTCCGCGAACTGGGCGCTCAACGAGGCGACCATGGAGAAGACGGACGCCGCCACGATGATCGAGGTGATCGTCGAGGTCGACGGCCGTCCGCTGTCCACGTTCGGCACCGACGGGCTGGTGCTCGCGACCCCGACCGGCTCGACGGCGCACGCGTTCTCCGGCGGCGGGCCCGTGGTGTGGCCGGACGTCGACGGGCTGATCGTGGTGCCACTGGCGGCGCACGCGCTGTTCGCCCGGCCGCTCGTCGTCGGGCGCAGCAGCACCGTGGCGGTGGAGGTGCTCGCCCGCTCGGCGAGCGGCGCCATGCTCGTCTGCGACGGGCGCCGGCAGCTCGCGATGCCGGCCGGCGCGCGCGTCGAGGTGCAGCGATCCGACGTGCCGGTGCGGCTGGCCCGGCTGTCGCCGGCCCCGTTCACGACGCGGCTGGTGAGCAAGTTCGGCCTGTCGGTCGAGGGCTGGCGCGGCGGCGCCCGCTACCGGCCGGGCGGCGCGCCGTGATCGAGGAGCTGCGCATCGAGGACCTCGGGGTCATCGAGCGTGCCCAGGTGCGGCTGCGTTCCGGCCTGACGGTGCTGACCGGCGAGACGGGTGCCGGCAAGACGATGGTGCTCACCGCGCTGGGGCTGCTGCTCGGCGCCAAGGCCGACCCCGGCACGGTCCGCACCGGCGCGGCGACGGCGGCGGTCGAGGGTCGGGTGCGGCTGGACGGGCAGGAGCATGCGCTCGAGCTGGTCCGCGAGTCGGGGGGCGCGCTGGACGACGACGGCACGCTGCTGCTGCTGCGCACGGTCAGCGCCGAGACGGCCGACGGCCCCGGGCGGTCGCGGGCGCACCTCGGGGGACGGTCGGTGCCGCAGGCCGTGCTGGCCGACCTCGCGGAGGACCTGGTCACCGTGCACGGGCAGGCCGACCAGATGCGGCTGCGCACGCCCGCCCGCCAGCGCGAGGCCCTCGACGCGTTCGCCGGACCGGAGCACCTCGCCGTGCTGGCGCGCCACCGCGACGCCTGGGCGGCCCGGGCGCAGGCCGCGGCCGAGCTGGCCGAGCTGACCGACCGCGCCGCCGACCGTGCCCGCGAGGCCGAGCTGCTGCGCGTCGGGCTGGCCGAGGTGGAGCGGATCGCCCCGCAGCCGGGCGAGGACGTCGCGCTGGCCGAGGAGTCGTTGCGGCTGTCCCACGCCGAGGACCTGCGGGCCGCGGCCGCCGGCGCGCACGCCGCCCTGGTGGGCGACGAGGTGTCCGACGAGGCCCCCGCGGCGGCGCTGCTCGTCGACACGGCCCGTCGTCAGCTGGAGCACGCCGGAGCGAACGACCCGTCGCTCGCCGAGCTCGCCCGCCGCACGGCGGAGGCCGGCTACCTCCTCGCGGACGTCGCCGCCGACCTGGCCGGCTACCTGCAGGACCTCGCGGCCGACCCGCGGCGGCTGGACGCGGTGGAGCAGCGGCGGGCCGAGCTGGGCACGCTCACCCGCGCGCACGGCGGCGACGTGGCGCAGGTGCTCGCCTGGGCGGAGGGGGCCGGGTTGCGGCTGCTCGAGCTGGACGGCGGCGAGGACCGCGCCGGCGAGCTGCGCGAGCGGGTCGGGGCGCTGGACGGCGAGCTGGCGTCGCTGCAGGCGACGCTGACGGCGGCACGCACGCAGGCCGCCGGCCGGCTCGCCGAGGTGGTGACCGCGGAGCTCGCGGGCCTGGCGATGGCCGGTGCGCGGCTCGAGGTGGTCGTCGAGCCCGCCGACGCGCCGGCGGTGACCGGGGCGGACCGCGTCGAGATGCTGCTGGTGCCGCACGCCGGCGGCCCTGCGCGGCCGCTCGGCAAGGGCGCCTCGGGCGGTGAGCTGTCGCGCGTCATGCTGGCGCTCGAGGTGGCTCTGGCGACGGCGGGCGGCACCCAGGACGCTCCCGGCACCTTCGTGTTCGACGAGGTCGACGCGGGTGTCGGCGGGCGCTCGGCGATCGAGGTCGGGCGGCGCCTGGCCGAGCTGGCGCGCGGTGGGCAGGTGCTCGTCGTCACGCACCTGGCGCAGGTGGCGGCCTTCGCCGACACGCACCTGGTGGTGTCGAAGTCGCAGGCCGACGGACTGGTGACGTCCACCGACCTGGTCGAGGTCACCGGTCCGGACCGGGTCCGCGAGCTGGCGCGCATGCTGGCCGGCCAGGAGGACTCGGCCGCCGCGCAGGCGCACGCCGCCGAGCTGCTCGCGATGTCGGGTGGAGGTCGGTGACCTCCCGCGCGTCGCGGCACCACCCGGCGCAAGAAGGCCCGACGATGCCGTCATGACCGAGAGTCGACGTGCGCGACGCCGTGCCACGGCGGGCGTCGTCGCCGGTCCGGCGCGGGTCGGCACCAACGCGGCAGGGGTGGCGGCCAGGCTGCGGCCGGGCGACGTCGCCGTGATCGACCAGATGGACCTCGACCGCTCGTCGGCCGAGGCGCTGGTCGCGGCCCGCCCTGCGGCGGTGCTCAACGCGGCGCGCTCGATCTCCGGCCGGTACCCGAGCCTCGGGGCGCAGGTGCTGCTGGCGGCCGGGGTGCCGCTGGTCGACGACCTGGGCCCGGACGTGCTGGCGGTGCCGGACGGCCACACGCTGCGGATCTCGGACGGCACGGTCCACGACGGCGACGCGCTGCTCGCCGAGGGCGACGTCGCCACGCCGGAGTCCGTCGCCACCGCGATGGACGCCGCCCGTGCCGGGATGGCGACCCAGCTCGAGGCGTTCGCCGCCAACGGCATGGCTTACCTGCGCGACGAGCAGGCGCTGCTGCTGGAGGGCGCCGGCGTCCCCGAGCTGCGCACGCCGATCGCGGGGCGGTCCGTGCTCGTCGTCGTGCCGGGGGAGAAGGCGGCCGACGACCTGGCCGCGCTGCGCCCGTTCGTCCGGGAGCACCGGCCGGTGCTCGTCGGCGTCGACGGTGGGGCGGACCTGCTGCTCGCCGCGCGGCTGAAGCCGGACGTGGTGCTGGGCGACCTCGAC
Source organism: uncultured Cellulomonas sp. (assembly GCA_964521875.1). Classification (GTDB taxonomy): domain Bacteria; phylum Actinomycetota; class Actinomycetes; order Actinomycetales; family Cellulomonadaceae; genus Cellulomonas. Next base: position 5,375 of record CAZFTZ010000067.1, read on the forward strand.
ACCGTGTCCGACGCCGCGCTGACCGGCGGGGCGGAGCTCGTCGTGCGGGTGCCCCGCACCGGGCCGACGACGGACCGGACGCCCGGCGTGACGCGCCTGCAACGCCTCGGGCTGGCCTACCTGGCCTACCCCGCCGGCGGCTCCGTCGCGGACGCGGCGCTGCTGCTCGCCGACGTCCGCGGCGCGGACCTCGTCGTCGGCGTCGGGACGCGGGCCGGGCTGCTCGACCTGGTGGACTCCGGCCGGGACACGATGGCCGGGACCGTGCTGACCCGGCTGCGGGTCGGGGCGACGCTGGTCGACGCCGGCGCGGTCGCCCGGCTGTACCGGCACCGGATCTCCACCTGGCAGGCGCTGCTGCTCGCGGCCGCCGCACTGCTGGCGCTGGGCGTCGCACTGTGGGTGACGCCGGCCGGCCAGGACCTGTACGCCGCCCTCGCCGACCGGGTGAGCGGCCTGTTCGGAGGCACCCCGTGATCGACTTCCGCTACCACCTCGTCTCGCTGATCGCGGTGTTCCTCGCGCTCGCGTGCGGCATCGTGCTGGGCGCCGGCCCGCTGCGCGAGGCGATCGGCGACACCGTCTCCGGACGCAACGCCGAGCTGACCGCACAGGTGGCGCAGCTGACGAAGGAGCGGGACGCGGCGGTGGCCGACGAGGGCGCCGCGAACGCGGCGCTGGACGCCGCGGGCACCGGGCTGCTGACCGGCACGCTGCCCGGCTACCGCGTCGCGGTGGTGACGCTCGGCACGGTGGACGGCGCGGTGTCGACCGCCGTCGAGACCCGTCTGACCCAGGCCGGGGCGCAGGTGGTGTCGCACGTGGCGCTGACGGACGCGTGGACGGACCCGGCGGTGCGCTCGTTCCGGCAGAGCCTGGTCGGCTACCTGCTGGGCTACCTCGACCCTGCCCCTGCGGCCGATGCGGGCGCCGACGCGGAGCTGGCGCAGGCGCTGGTCGAGGGCCTGGTCGCCGCGGACCCGGCCAACACGGACACGCCGAGCGAGAACGCCTCGGTGCTGCTGCAGCTGCTCTCGACCGGCGACACGCCGCTCGTCACGCTCGCCGCGCCCGTGACGACGCCGGCCGACGTCGTCGTGCTGCTCGCCTCGGGCTCGTCGGCCACCGGTGCGACGCCCGCGCCCGCCGCGACCGCCTCCGGGGACCTCGCCGGCGCGGCGTCGACGCTGCTGCGGGCCGCCCAGGCCGGCTCGAAGGGCGCCGTGCTGGTGGAGCCGGACGGCGGCCCCGGGCCTGTGGTGACCGCCGTCACGGGTGCGCCGGACGGTGGCGACCTGGCGACCGTCTCGGGTGCGGACGGGGTCGTCGGGCAGATCGGTGTGCCGCTCGCTCTCGCCCAGCGCATCGGCGGCACCGCGGGTCACTACGGTGCCGGGACGGGACTGACCCCGTTGCCGGAGCGCACCGTGGCGGCCGCCCCCGATCGCACGCCGACCGGTCAGTAGGCCGTGCCGGCGGCGACTCGCCCGGCGCGGGGTGCCGCCAGGGCGCCGGAGGTCCTCTGTTAGGCTGGAATCCCGTGATGGATCGCGCACATCGGCTCTCCGGGCGGTCGGACATGACCCGGCACATCTTCGTCACGGGGGGCGTCGTCTCCTCGCTCGGCAAGGGCCTGACGGCATCCAGCCTCGGTCGGTTGCTCCGGTCCCGCGGCCTGCGGGTCCAGATGCAGAAGCTCGACCCCTACCTCAACGTCGACCCCGGGACGATGAACCCGTTCCAGCACGGCGAGGTGTTCGTCACCGACGACGGCGCCGAGACGGACCTCGACGTCGGCCACTACGAGCGGTTCCTCGACGTCGACTTCCTCGGCTCGGCGAACGTCACCACCGGCAAGGTGTACTCGTCGGTCATCGCCCGGGAGCGGCGCGGCGAGTACCTGGGCGACACGGTGCAGGTGATCCCGCACATCACGGACGAGATCAAGTCCCGGATGCGCTCCCAGGCGGCCGACGACGTCGACGTGATCATCACCGAGATCGGCGGCACCGTCGGCGACATCGAGTCGCTGCCGTTCCTCGAGGCCGCCCGCCAGGTGCGCCAGGACCTCGGGCGCGCCAACGTGTTCTT
>CAZFTZ010000068.1:0-4878 GCA_964521875.1 uncultured Cellulomonas sp.
ACCGACACGCGGCTCGACTATCAGCTCCCGTGGCGATTCGAGCAGCCGCCGCAGCTCGCGACGATCTCGCGCGAAGGCCGTCGCATCGTGGTGGCGAATGAGGCCGGCGCCGTTCTGCTCGTCGATCTCGGGCGCGAGTGACTGCCTAGAAAGGGGCTTGGAGGCGCGGCTCGCGCGGGATTGCTATAGCAATCAGCGGGCGCCGGGCGGCGAGGGCGTGAGGTCGACCGAGGCGCCGTGTGCGCTGGTTTCCCGTCGCCACTGCTGCGGCGTGCAGTGATAGTGGCGCTTGAACGCCCGCGTGAAGTGCGCGGTGCTGCCGAACCCCACGCTGAACGCAATCTGCGTGATGCTGCGCGTTGCGAGCCGCGGATCGCGTAGGTCCGCCGCAGCTTGATGCAGTCGCCGCTGCCAGATCTGCGCGGTCACCGAGGTCCCCAACGTCGCGAGCACGATCTGATCCAGCCGGCGCCGGCTGATGCCCTGAGCCGCCGCCACGCGCGTTGCGGTCAGAGAATGATCCGAGAGCTCCGCATCGATGAATGCGAGCGCAGCCCGCGCGCGCCACGTGAGGTCGTGCGCGCCGGTCTCGCGGACGATGCGCGGCAGACCCAGCAGCTGCACCGCGCCTGTGATGGCGACGGCGCCCTGTTCGGCGCGTAACGTGGGAGCGAACTCGAGCAGCCCCAGCAGCATCGTGCGCAGCAGCTGCACGCCGGACTCGTTCGGGTCGAACGCCTGTGCGGTGTGTCGCTCGACATGGGGATGCCGCGCCAGCGCCAGCGCGCGCGGCACCCGCAGGAACATCAAGCGTGAGAAACCGCCGGACACTTCCAGCTCGAACGGATGCTGCCCATCGATGATGCAGAGGTCTTGCGGCTTCAGCTCGCACAGTCGACCGTTCTGCCACGCTCGCGTCGAGCCCTGGAGTTGCAGCATGACGGAGAGCCACTGAGCGCTGTGGTCCATGCGTCCGCGCGGCTTGTAGGTCACTTCGGCCGGTGGCGACAGGATGTTCCAGATCTCGCCGGGACCAATGGCCCGGCCGTGGATGAAGCCGCGGCTCGGATTGTCCCGCATGTCGCGCACGGAGAGGCCGGGAAAGATCTGGGGCGCGCTCTGTCGCCAAAAGCGCTCACGCTGGTCGCGGACGACGTGATGGAGATCGAGCGAAAGGGGCTGGAGCGTCTGCATCGTGTCCTGGCCGATACCGTGCGGGTATCGACCACACCGCCATTATGGCGGCTCCGGCCGAGCCATGGGGAGTGCGCGCGCGAGGTCGAGCGCAATGCGGACGCACGGAGGCAAGCACGACCGACAAGACGTACGCGGCGTGGATGCGAGAGGCGCGCACTTCACAGGTGTAGAACGGGCGCGCCGCCGTACCGAGCGGCGGCACGCCCGCTTCGATCAGAACTTCGCCGTCACTCCGAGATAGTAGCGGCGCCCTAGAATGTCGTAGTTCTGCGCATCCGTGTTGCCGGGAATGCCGCGCACAACCGGCGGATCCTTGTCGAGCACGTTATCCACACCGGCGCGTACGTCGAACATCTCGTTGATCTTGTAGCTGCCGTAGAGATCGACTTGATCCCAAGCGGGCGTGTCGGCGAAGCAGCGCGTTGCGGTACACGGCGCGACGAGATAGTCCTGCGGTTTCACGCTCGGCAGATGGCGCCAGCGCAATCCGCCCGCCGCCGAACCGACGGCATACGAGAGGCTGAGGTAGCTCTTCCACTCGTAATACCCGCCCGCGAACCCCGTGTAGTCGAGCAGCGGCGCACCCGGACCGACGCGGCGCTTGAAGCTGTCGAGATAGTTGACCACGAGGTTGGCGCCGAAGACGCCGGGGCCGGCGTTGAACCGGAGATCGCTCTGCCAGTCGACGCCGCTCGTGAGAATGCTGCCCTGATTCAGATACAGGCTGAACACGCCCGAGGGGACGCCCTGTGTGCCGGGGGACTGCTGGCGCCCGATCGTCTGGCAGTACGGGTTCAGCGGGTCGTACGTCGGATTGCTCCGGCCATCGGCATTGAAGCAGAGCTGGTACGTGAGGTTCGCGTTGAGGTAGCCGATCGCCCCCTTGATGTCGATCTTGTAGTAGTCGAGCGAGGTCGTGAAGCGCGCGTTCAGCGGCAGGTCCCACGTCGGCGAGAACACGACGCCCGCGGTGTACGTGTCCGCCTTCTCCGGCGCGAGGTCCGGGTTGCCGCGCGGATAGGAATTCAGCGAGCCGGAGCTGCTGCCGAGATACGTGTTCAACCCGTACGGATCGTTCACCGGATCGGTGATCGGCGGCGCGCCTGCCGCCATCAACGTGCGGCAGAGCGCCTGCACCTGCGCGCGATTCGGGTTCGACGGGATGTTCGCGTAGCTCGCGGAGACGTTGCTCTGGCAAGCGTCGACCGCGCTGTCGAAGACGAGCGTCGGCGGCCCGAACTGCTCGACCACGTTCGGCGCGCGTACCGCGCGCTGGTAGCCGGCGCGGATGCGAACGGGGCTCGCGATCATCCAGTTGATATCCGCCTTGTATGCGCTCGCGCCGCCCGCGTGGTTGTAATCCGAGTAGCGGTAACCGAGGTCGAGCTCGAGCTTCTTCACTGCCGGCAGGTCCTGTAGCAGTGGCAAGAGCAGCTCGCCATAGACCTCCTTGACGTTGTTCGAGCCCGAGACCGGCAGCACGCCGAACTGCCCGATGATGTCCGCGAAATAGCCGGCGTCGGGCGCGAACGCCGTGTCCGGCTTCGAGCTGACGCTGTTGCTGCGATAGTCGGCGCCGAGCGCGAAGCGCGCTTCGCCCGCGGGCAGGTCGACGAGCTTGCCTTGCGTCGTGAGCTCGACGATGTCCTGGTTGAGCTTGGTCGTATTGGTCCAGTACGGATTCAGGTAGTCGATGCAGTCCGCCGACACCTGCGGCAGCGATGGATCGCCGAACTGGCCCGCGCCGACACCGTTCTGCTCGCCGAACGGATTGATGCCGCTCGTGCACGTGCCGTACTGGCCCTTGTAGTTCGCACCGTAGTTCGGCGCGGTCATGAGCTCGCGATAGCGGACGAGCGAAGCGAAGCCCGACACGCCCTTGTCGACGAGCTGGGTCTCGCCGTGTGCGCCGTAGAGCTCCCACGTGATGTCGGTGCTCGGAATCGTGCCGCGGACGCCGGTGAGGAACTGGAAGACGTCGTTCGTGTGCTCGACCTGCCCGAGCCCCATGAACGTGAGGTCCTTGTTGAAGGCCCACGGATCGTTCGGCTGATCGCGCGAATCGAGCAGCGCGGCGAACGCAGCCGGCACCGGGTGCGCGGCATCGCGCGGAATGTCGACGCGCCACGTATTCGCGGCCACGGGAGCGCCACCGACGGTCGTGCTGTTGTAGCGCGTGTAGATGAGCTGCGAGAAGAACTGGATGTCGTCCGTCACGTCGTACGTCGCCGTTCCGAACGCCGAATAGCGCGTGAGCGGCAAGGACGCGAGCGTATCGGCGCTGAAGTTCTGCTTCACCGTCTTCGACGCCGGGTTCGTGTACGAGTCGATCGCGTACCGCGGGAACAGCGGGTTCTGGTAGTTGTAGATGTTCGCGCCGGTGATGTTGAAGAGCGACTGTTGATCGTTGTTGAACCCGATCTGAGTCGCGCGTGTCACCGCGCCGGGCGCGGCGCCGAATTGCCCGAAGTAGGCGTCGAGCGCCGCCTGCGAGGGCAGGTTGGCGATCGGGTTGTAGTAGCCGCTCGAGAGGAAGCTCGACGAGGCCGGCACCGCGCCGACCCGGAAACCGTCCTGCAGGAAATCGATGTCGCGGTTGCGCACCTCGCCGCGGTCCGCGTAGGTCAGCGCGACGATCGCATTGCCGCGGTCCTCGGCGAAGTTGCCGCCCATCGTGGCGCTGATGTCGACGATGCGATTGTCGCCGCGCTCGGAGCTGCCGTAGGAGCCGTCGAGCTGGAAGCCCTGGAATTTGTGCTTGAGCTTGAAGTTCACGACGCCCGAGACCGCGTCGGCACCGTAGGCGGCGGACGCGCCGCCCGTGATGACCTCGATGCCGTCGATCAGCGCCGCCGGGATCGTGTTGATGTCGATGGCGAGTGCGGCCGTCGAGGGCTGCAGGCGCCGCCCATCGAGCAGCACGAGATTGCGATTGTCGCCGAGGTTGCGCAGGTTCAGCGTCGCGGCGCCGCTGTTGAAGTAGCCGGTCGCGAACTGGCTGTTCGTCGCGCCGGAGAACTGCGGCAGCTGCAGGAGCTTCGATTCGAGCGCGAAGCTGCTCGTCTGCTGCAGCAGGTCCTGCTGCACGGTGGTGATCGGCGAATTGGCCTCGAAATCGCGGCGCGCGATGCGTGAGCCGGTGACGAGCACCTCGGCGACTTCGGAAGACTGCTCCGGCGCGGCGGCTTCGTTCGGTCCCGTGGACTCGGTCTGCGCTTGCGGCTCGGGTGCCGGAGCGGCGAAGGCGGTCGAGGCGCCGCCGGCGGCGCAGGCCAGCGCGAAGGCGACCGCGGTGGCGATGAGCGAGTGTGGATGCGTGTTCGGATGAGCGGCGCGAGCCGGTTGATCGTGCATGAGTATCCCCCCTCGGAACGGCGGGATCGTAGCGGCCGTCGGGACCGGGCTTTTGACCGAGGTGGAGTCGCGCGTTGACCGTTCTGGAACTGCGCGTCGCCGCCGTGTGGATTTGCGAGCGCGCGTTTCGACGGGGCGTGCGTCGAGGTGACTAGACTTGCGTCGTCGCGAACGTCAACAAAATCGAAAGAGCGAGCCGCATGGAAAAGTCATTCGTAGCTCTCGTCGCACTCGGTCTCCTCATCGGCGCCGCGGCCGCGCAGGCCCAGCAGACGCCGCCACCTGCTCCGCAAGCCCAGCCGCGTCCGACGTGCACGCGCGAGTCGC
>CAZFTZ010000069.1:0-2788 GCA_964521875.1 uncultured Cellulomonas sp.
GAGCTCGCCGGTCCCACCCGGGCCGGCCTCATCTGGGAGAAGCAGGACCTGCTGGCGCCGCTGCGCGACGGCATGCTGTCGACCCCGCACCCCATGGTGGAGGGCACCACGGACACCGACTACTACCGCGGGGCCGTCACCGGCTCCACGCCCGGGCAGGAGGCGTGGGTCGCCGAGCATCGGCCCGACGACCCGTCGTTGCCGGTGAACGTCGCCGCGGGCGCGGCGCCGGCGCCGCGTGGCGCGACGGCTCAGGCGCAGGCGGACATCACCGCAGCCGCGGACAAGCAGGGGCGGCGGTTGCTGTGATCGCCTCCCTCACCGACGCCGGCACGACGACCACGGGCGAGGCGATCCTCTTCTGGATCCTCGCCGTCGCGATGGTGCTCGCCGCCTTCGGGCTGCTGTTCGCCCGCAAGGCCGTGCACGCGGCGCTGTCGATGGTCGTCGTCATGATCGGCCTGGCGTTCCTGTACGTCGCCCAGGACGCCCCGTTCCTCGGGGTGGTCCAGGTGGTCGTCTACACCGGCGCCGTGATGATGCTGTTCCTGTTCGTCCTCATGCTGGTGGGCGTCGACGCCTCCGACTCGCTGACCGAGTCGCTGCGCGGCCAGCGCTGGCTCGCGGCGCTCGGCGGCCTCGGGCTGGTCGTCGTGCTGGCCGGTGTCGTCGCACGGGCCCACTACGGACCGGCGACCGGCCTGGTGGACGCGAACGCCGACTCCAACCCGGTCGCGCTGGCGCGGCTGGTGTTCGGCAGCTACGCCTTCGCTCTCGAGGTGGTCGGCGCGCTGCTCATCACCGCCGCGGTCGGCGCGTTGGCACTGACGCACCGGCGCCGGCTGACGCCGCGCGTCACGCAGCGGGAGCGCGCCGAGGCCCGGGTCAAGGCGGGCACCGTGGCCGGCAAGCCGGCCCCCGGCGTCTACGCCCGTCACAACGCGATGGACGTGCCGGCCCTCGGCCCGGACGGGCAGCCGATCGAGGCCTCGGTCTCGCGCGTGCTGCGGATCCGCGGCCAGGAGGCCGACGCGCAGGAGTACGCCGCCCGCATCGACCGTGTGCTGTCGGGCGACTGGGCCACGGCGCCCGCGTCAGGCGACGAGGTCGCCGCCGCACCGGGCACGCCGTCGATCACCGAGTCGGGCGAGACGGCGTTCGTCGCCGACGAGGGCGCGATCGCCGGAGCGAAGGAGCAGTCGTGACCCTGACCCACTACCTCGTGCTCGCGACGATCCTGTTCTCGCTCGGCGCGACGACGGTGCTGGTGCGCCGCAACGCGATCATCGTGTTCATGGGCGTCGAGCTGATGCTCAACGCCACCAACCTCGCGCTGGTGACCTTCAGCCGGATGCACGGCAACCTCACCGGCCAGGTCCTGGCGTTCTTCGTCATGGTGGTGGCCGCCGCCGAGGTCGTCATCGGGCTCGCGATCATCATCTCGATCTTCCGGACCAGGCGCTCGGCGTCGGTCGACGACGTCAACCTGCTGAAGGGCTGAGGGGCGGACGTGCTCATCACCGGAATCACCACCGACGCGGCATGGAGCGGTGCGGCGGCCGCGCCGTGGCTCGTCGGCATCCCGCTGCTGTCCGCCGCGGTGCTGCTGCTCGGCCGACGCTCCGACAGGTGGGGCCACTGGCTGGGCGTGCTGGCGCCCACGGCCTCGCTCGTCGTCGGGGTGGTGCTGCTGTTCCGCATGCTGTCCGTCCCGGCCGACGACCGCGGGGCGACCGTCAGCCTGGGCCGCTGGATCGACGCCGGCGCGTTCCACCTCGACGCGAGCTTCCGCATCGACCCGCTGTCGCTGACGTTCGTGCTGCTGGTGACCTTCGTCGGCACGCTGATCCACGTCTACTCCGTGGCGTACATGGAGCACGACGCGGACCGCCGCCGGTTCTTCGCCTACATGAACCTGTTCGTCGCGGCGATGCTGCTGCTGGTGACCGGCGGGTCGTACCTGGTGCTGTTCGTCGGCTGGGAGGGCGTGGGCCTGGCGTCCTACCTGCTCATCGGGTTCTGGAACCACAACCCGGTGTACGCCGCGGCCGCGAAGAAGGCGTTCGTCGCCAACCGCATCGGCGACGTCGGCCTGATCGTCGCGATGGGCCTGCTGTTCAGCCACGTCGGGGCGCTGGACTTCGCCTCGGTCGAGAGCGCGGCACCGAGCCTGTCCCCGGGCGTGCTCACCGCGATCGGACTGATGCTGCTGCTCGCGGCGTGCGGCAAGTCGGCGCAGTTCCCGCTGCAGTCCTGGCTGGGCGACGCGATGGCCGGCCCGACGCCCGTCTCCGCGCTGATCCACGCTGCGACCATGGTCACCGCCGGCGTGTACCTCGTCGTGCGCAGCAACCCGATCTTCACCGCCGCGCCGGATGCCCGGTTGGTCGTGACGATCGTCGGCGCGGTCAGCCTGCTGTTCGGGGCGATCGTCGGCTGCGCGAAGGACGACATCAAGAAGGCGCTCGCCGCCTCGACGATGTCCCAGATCGGCTACATGATGCTCGCCGCGGGCCTTGGCCCGGTCGGCTACGCCTTCGCGATCCTGCACCTGGTGACGCACGGCTTCTTCAAGGCCGGGCTGTTCCTCGGTGCCGGGTCCGTCATGCACGCGATGGACGACCAGACGGACATGCGCCACTTCGGCGGCCTGGGACGGGGCACCATGCAGGTCACCTACTTCACGGTGATGGCCGGCTGGCTCGCGATCCTCGGCATGTTCCCGTTCTCCGGCTTCTGGTCCAAGGACCCGATCATCGAGGCGGCCTTCGTCCCGCAGGACGGCCAG
>CAZFTZ010000070.1:0-2589 GCA_964521875.1 uncultured Cellulomonas sp.
TGCCAGCAGGTTCTGCACCGTCTCCTTGCCCAGGTAGTGGTCGATCCGGAAGATGTCGTCCGGCCGGAACACCTGCGAGACGATGTCGTTGAGCTCGCGCGCGGACGCGAGGTCGTGCCCGAAGGGCTTCTCGATCACCACCCGGCGCCAGGTGCCGTCCTTCGGCTGCGACAGGCCGGAACGTGCGAGCTGCTCGCACACCACCGGGAACGACGCCGGCGGCACCGACAGGTAGAACGCGTGGTTGCCGCCCGTGCCACGGTTGACGTCGAGCTCCTCGACGGTGTCGCGGAGCCGGTCGAACGCGGTGGCGTCGTCGAACGTCCCGGCGACGAACCGGATGCCCTCCGACAGCTGCCGCCAGGTGGCCTCCCGGAACGGCGTGCGCGCGTACTCCTTGACCGAGTCGTGGACGATCTGGGCGAAGTCCTGCGTCGCCCAGTCGCGGCGAGCGAAGCCGGTGAGCGCGAAGCCCGGCGGCAGCAGGCCGCGGTTGGTGAGGTCGTACACCGCGGGCATCAGCTTCTTGCGGGCGAGGTCGCCCGTGACGCCGAAGATCACCAGGCCACACGGCCCGGCGATCCGGCGCATCCGCCGGTCGCGTGGGTCGCGCAGCGGGTTGTGGCCCGGCGCGACGCGAACCGGGCTCACCGGGTGGTCCCGGCGACGTCCGCCGCGGCGTCGAGCCCGGCCTGCACGCTGGCGACGAGCTGCTCCCAGGACGCGACGAACTTCTCGACTCCTTCGGTCTCGAGCGTCGTCGTGACCTCGTCGAAGTCGATGCCCAGCGCGGCGAGGTCCGCGACCACGGTCGCGGCCTCGTCCTGCGTGCCGGTGACGGTGTCGCCGTCGACGCCGCCCTGGGTCGCCACCGCCTCCAGGGTCGCCTCCGGCATCGTGTTGACCACACCGCGCACGACGAGCTCGTCGACGTACATCGTGGCGGGGAAGGAGGTGTCCTTGACACCCGTCGAGGCCCACAGCGGACGCTGCGGGTGCGCGCCGGCCTTGGCGAGGGCTGCCCACCGGTCGGAGGCGAAGACCTCCTGGTAGGCGCCGTAGGCGAGCCGGGCGTTGGCGACGGCGGCGGTGCCGCGCAGGGCGGCGGCCTGCGGCGTGCCGAGCGCGTCGAGCCTCGGGTCCACCGCGCTGTCGACGCGGGAGACGAAGAACGAGGCGACCGAGCCGACCGGCCCCAGGTCGATGCCGGCGGCGTGCGCCCGCTCCAGCCCGGTGAGGAAGGCGTCCATGACGGCGCGGTACCGCTCGATCGAGAAGATCAGCGTGACGTTGACGCTGATCCCCTCCGAGAGCGCCTGCGTGATGGCGGGCAACCCCTCCGGTGTGGCGGGGATCTTGATGAAGAGGTTCGGGCGCTCGATCTCCGACCACAGCGCGCGGGCCGCCGCGACCGTGCCTGCGGTGTCGTGCGCCAGGCGCGGGTCGACCTCGATCGACACCCGGCCGTCGACGGTGTGCGTGCGCTCGTACACCGGGCGCAGCACGTCGGTCGCCGCGCGCACGTCGTCGGTGGTGATCCGCCAGACCGCCTCGTCGACCGCGGCGCCCTCCGCGGCCAGCTCCTCGAGCTGGTCACGGTAGTCGTCGCCCTGCTTCAGGGCGGCCGCGAAGATCGTGGGGTTCGTCGTCACGCCGACCACGCCGCGCTCGACGAGCGTGGCGAGCCCGCCGGAGCGGATCAGGCCGCGTGACAGGTCGTCGAGCCAGACCGCGACGCCTTCCTGCGCCAGCCGGTGCAGGGGGCTGTCCTGCCTCGTCATGTCGTGCCCCTTCCCTGGAGAACCGGGCAGGGACGGAGAGCCCGTCCCTGCCGTGGGGCGCGTCGCCTCAGGCGGCGCCACCCCTCGTCTCCGCGAGCGACGAGCGCGCGGCCGCCGCGACGGCGTCGGCCGTGATCCCGTACTCCCGGTACAAGGTCTGGTAATCCGCGGAGGCGCCGAAGTGTTCCAGGCTGACCGCCTTGCCGTGCTCGCCGAGGTACTTGTGCCACGACAGGGCGATGCCCGCCTCGACGCTGACCCGGGCGGGGACCGAGACGGGGAGCACCGACTCGCGGTAGGTCTCGTCCTGCTGGTCGAACCACTCCAGGCACGGCGCGGACACGACGCGGGTGGCGATGCCCTCGGCCTCGAGGGCGGTGCGCGCCTCGACGGCGAGCTGCACCTCGGAGCCGGTGCCGACCAGCACGACGTCCGGCGTGCCGGTGGACGCCTCGAGCAGCACGTAGGCGCCGCGGGCCAGGCCGTCGGCGGACGCGAATCCCTCCTCGCCGCGGGGGAACGTCGGCACGTTCTGGCGGGTGAGGATCAGGCCCACCGGACCGCCGCTCCGCTCGAGGATCGCCCGCCACGCGGCGGTGGTCTCGTTGGCGTCCGCCGGGCGCACGATCGACAGGTTCGGGATCGCGCGCAGCGCCGCCAGGTGCTCCACCGGCTGGTGGGTGGGTCCGTCCTCGCCGAGGCCGATCGAGTCGTGGGTCCAGACGTAGATCGTCGGGATGTCCATCAGCGAGGCGAGCCGCACCGCGCCGCGCATGTAGTCGGAGAACTGCAGGAACGTGCCGCCGTA